>JAQTOX010000129.1 GCA_028713055.1 Methylococcales bacterium
TATTCATAAAGAAGAACTGATGATAGATTGGGAACTCGCCGTGAATGGTGATGCACCCTTTAGAATTTCACCGTTGCAATAAAAATATGGACGTAATTTCTGTAAAAGCAACGGCGGATTTTCAGCTTGAACTTGAATTTGCTAACGGTGAACACAAACGTTTTGACATGAAGCCATTATTAAAAATGAAACCTTGGAATTGTGTTGCAAATCGCAAATTATTTGAAACCGTTCAAGTCGATTATGGAACGGTGACATGGTTGAACGGTGACATTGACGTTGCGCCCGAAACGCTTTATGACCGCTCGATTACAATTTAAATGCTTCTAATTGAAAAAATTAGCGATTTTAAAAGCTCCGACGTTCCCACGCACACAGGCGTTTATTTGTACAAAAATGCGACGGGCGAGGTTTTATATTGTGGCAAAGCCAAAAATCTTCGCTCGCGTGTCAAAAGTTATTTTTCTAGCCAGCATTTATTACCCATCAAAACGCGCCGACTGGTCGCACAAATTCGGCAAATCGATTGGATTATTGTGGATAACGAAATCGAAGCGTTATTGCTCGAAAATCGTTTGATTAAACAACACCAACCTAAATACAACATTGTTCTCAAAGACGCGAAAACGTTTGCCTACATTGCTTTGAGCAAAGATGCGTTTCCGCGCATTTTTTCAACACGCAAACCGACCGCAAAAATAGATGTATTTGGCGCGTATACGGATGGAAATTTGCGCCGTGAATTGCAAAAACTGGTTATGCAACAATTCAAATTACGCGACTGTAAAACCTTGCCGCAAAAAGCCTGTCTGAATTTTTATATCCATCGCTGTTCTGCGCCGTGCATTCAAAACATCAGCCAAAACGATTACGCACAACAAGTTGAACGTGCGAAAACATTGTTGTCTGGCGATTTGAAAGACACGTTGCAACTGCTGCAAACTGAAATGAAAAATGCAGCGACAGAGCAAAAATTTGAACGCGCGTTAGAAATTCGTGACCAATTAACGCGCTTGCAAAAGTTGGCACAAAAACAAATCGTCGATACGCAAAATCATCAAAATCAAGACGTGCTGGCTTTTCGCAGACAAGGCGAGCAAATGCGCGTGGTGCAATTTTGCGTCAAAAAAGGCGTTTTGTCTGGCAAGCAAGATTTTACGCTCGACTATCAAGACTATATCGCACAAGAGTTTTTAACTGCTTTTTACCGAAAAAATCCGTTGCCGCACGAAATTATTGTGAACACTGCGATTTGGCAAGATGACGCAGAAAAGGAAAATTTAGAAACTTTTTTTACAAAACTACGCGGCGCGAATGTTTCGCTCACCTTGCCGCAACGCGGTAATAAATTGGCATTGGTAAAACTCGCTGAAAAAAATATCGAAGCCAATTTGAACGAAGACAGCGCGTTAGTCGATTTGCAAATGGCGTTGAATTTGCCGACGTTGCCGCGTGTGATTGAATGTTTTGATATTTCAAATTTGGGCAACGAACATATCGTGTCGGGTATGACGCAATTTGTGGATATGAAAGCGAATAAAAAAGGCTTTAGGCATTTTGAAATCAAATCCGTGTCGCACGCCGATGATTTTGCCAGTATGAAAGAAGTGGTTTATCGTCGTTATTTACGTTTGCTGGGCGAGAAAAAAACGTTGCCCGATTTGATTGTAATTGATGGCGGGGCGGGTCAAGTCAGCGCGGCAAGTGAAGCCTTAACGGAGCTAAATTTAATCCTGCCGTTAATCGGCTTGGCAAAAAAACAGGAAGAAATTTATTTGCCGCAAACAACAGAACCGCTCAAATTTCCAAAAAACAGTCGCATGATGTTGTTGCTGCGAAAAATTCGTGATGCGACGCATGATTTTTCAGTCGGTTACAATCGCAAAAAACGTCAAATGAAATTGCGTAAAGATTTTGAAAAAGACGTGATCCTTTAAACAAAAAATAAAATTCAAAAAAGCAACACCTACTTCCCACGCCTGAAATCCGCTATAATTCCCGCTCATTATTTAATTTTTTCTGGAGTTTATAAAACCAATGGCTATCGAACGTACTTTTTCTATTATCAAACCTGATGCAGTCGCAAAAAATGTAATTGGCGAAATTTACAGCCGTTTTGAAAAAAACGATTTGAAAATCGTTGCAGCAAAAATGCTTCACTTAACCAAAGAACAAGCTGAAGGTTTTTATGCTGAACACAGCGAACGTGGTTTTTTCAATGATTTAGTGTCTTTCATGATTTCAGGACCAGTGATTATGCAAGTTTTAGAAGGCGAAAACGCCGTTTTAAAACACCGTGAAATCATGGGCGCAACCAATCCAAAAGAAGCAGCGGCTGGTACAATCCGCGCTGATTTCGCAGCAAGCATCGACGAAAACGCGGTTCACGGTTCAGACGCTTTAGAAACAGCGGCGCGTGAAATTGCTTATTTCTTCTCAGCAGAGGAAATCTGTGCAAGAACTCGTTAATCCTAAAAAGGTTAATTTGCTTGATTTCGACAGAAAAGGTTTAGCCGCCTTTTTTGTCGGGCTAGGCGAAAAACCTTTCCGTGCCACGCAATTGATGAAATGGATTTATCAAGAAGACGTGTATAACTTCGATGAAATGAGCAATTTGAGCAAATCGCTACGCGCTTATTTGAATGAAAATTGCGAAATTGCAACGCCTGAAATTGTGGTGGAACAAATCGCCACTGACGGCACGATTAAATGGGCAATGCAAACGCACTGTGGTAATCGTATCGAAAGTGTTTTTATTCCCGAAGACGACAGAAATACGTTGTGCATTTCGTCACAAATCGGTTGTGCATTAGCATGTAGTTTCTGTTCCACAGCACAACAAGGGTTTAATCGCAATCTCACCACTTCTGAAATTGTGGGGCAATTGTTTGTCGCGCAAAATCGTGTTGGCAAAGATCACAGAATTACCAATGTGGTCATGATGGGCATGGGCGAACCGTTATTGAATTTTGATAATGTTGTCGCGTCAGTCAATTTGATGATGGACGATTTTGCTTATGGCTTATCAAAACGTCGTGTGACGATTAGTTCATCCGGTGTTGTGCCAGCGATTGAACGTTTAGGTGATGCGTGTGACGTGAGTTTAGCGATTTCGCTTCATGCGGTGCGTGATGAATTACGCGACGAACTTGTACCGATTAACAAAAAATACCCATTAAACGAATTGATGGCGGCATGTCGTGAAAATGCGAAAATTGCGCCACGACGTTTTATTACCTTTGAATATGTGATGCTCGACGGCATCAATGACACGGTTGCCGATGCAAAAGGTTTGATTAAATTACTCAAAACTATTCCGTGCAAACTCAATTTAATTCCGTTCAACCCATTTCCGAATTCGCCTTATCGCTGTTCAAATAAAGAAACCATTTTAAAATTTAAAACCATGCTCAATGACGCAGGCATTATCACCACTGTGCGTAAAACTCGCGGCGATGATATTGATGCAGCGTGCGGTCAATTAGTCGGTCAAGTCGCTGATAAAAGTCGTCGGCATTTGAAATTACAAAATGCGACGTAACTAATGCCTTCGTTCAAATTATTCCTTTCAGGTCTGCTTTTAATTGGTTTAACGGCTTGCGCGACAACGGAAGAAACCAAAAATGTCGAAGGCAATACCGCCGATATTTATTTGCAACTTGGCGTGCGTTATTTGAATTTGAATAAATTAGAAATTGCACGTGAGAATTTACTGCACGCAATTCGTTTAGATTCCAAAAACGCGCAAGCCTTTAACGCGCTCGCTTTTTTGGATGAAAAGCTTAATAAAATAGACGATGCTCGCACACATTATCAAACGGCGATTACGTTAACACCCGATGACCTAGGTGTGAAAAACAATTACGGACGTTTCTTGTGTGAACAAGGTGAAGCCGAAAAAGGAATGGCGTTATTAACTGCCGCAACAAACGATGGTCTAAATGAACGTCCGTGGTTGGCAATGACAAATTTAGGACGTTGTTATATGCAATTAGCGCAATATCAAGACGCCGAAACCTATTTTTCTCAAGCCTTGCAACTGAATTCAAACTACGCCCCCGCCCTGCTTGAAATGCAAAAAGTGAATTATCAACAAGGCAATTTTATGGCAGCGAAAGTATATTTACAGCGTTACGCGCAAGTTTCCGACCCAACTCCTGAATCGTTGTTAATTGCCGTGCAAATTGAAGGTGCATCGGGCAATGCTGCAATGGCAAAACATTATCAATCGTTACTTTTAACAAAATTTCCACTTTCTGCTGAAGCAAAACGGTTTAAATCGATTAAATAATTATGGCAAATATCCAAGCAATTCGTGGGATGCACGACATCCTGCCAGAACAAACCCCTTTGTGGCAATACGCGGAAAAAATTATTCGTGAAGTTTTGAGCAACTATGGTTACAGCGAAATTCGTTTACCTGCCGTTGAAAAAACCGAACTTTTCAAACGTTCTATTGGCGAAGTTACCGACATTGTCGAAAAGGAAATGTACACTTTCGACGATAGAAATGGCGATTCATTAACTTTGCGTCCTGAAGGTACAGCGGGATGTTTACGTGCTTGTTTAGAACACGGTTTGCTTCATAATCAAGTCCATCGGCTTTGGTATTATGGCGCGATGTATCGTCATGAACGTCCGCAAAAAGGACGTTATCGTCAATTTTTTCAGTTTGGTGTTGAAACTTACGGCATGACGAGCGCGGATATTGATACGGAATTATTATTGCTGACGGATAGATTATGGAAACGTTTAGGTATTCGTGAAAAGGTACGTTTACAACTCAATTCATTAGGAACAATCGCTGAACGCTTGATTTACCGTGAAGCGTTAGTCGCTTATTTTCAGCAACATTTAGAAGCGTTGGACGAAGATAGTTTGCGTCGTTTGAACACCAATCCACTCAGAATTTTAGACACCAAAAATCCTGCAATGGCAGAGGTTGTACAAAATGCTCCCGAGTTGATGGATTATTTAGGCGATGATTCGCGCCAACATTTTCAAACTATTTTAGACACGCTCACGGATTTAGGGGTGAGCTATGAAATCAACACGCGCTTGGTACGCGGTTTGGATTATTACAGCAAAACAGTTTTTGAATGGGTGACGGATGAACTCGGCTCGCAAGGTACAATTTGCGCGGGTGGGCGTTATGACGGATTGATTGAACAACTCGGTGGTAAAGCGAATTCAGCAGTCGGTTTTGCGATGGGCATGGAACGTTTGTTATTACTGCTCGAAACACTTGAAATTGAGGTCGAAAATACGGTCGATGTTTATATGATTCGTGTCGGCGAAAACGCTGAAAAAGTTGGTTTACGTTTAGCGGAGCAATTACGAAATGAAATTTCAACGTTAAAATTACAAGTCGATTGCGCGGGTGGAAGCATCAAAAGTCAGTTTAAAAAAGCGGACAAAAGTGGTGCGAAGTTCGCGCTAATTTTAGGCGAAGATGAAGTTTCGCGTGGTGAAGTTGCTTTGAAATCGTTGCGTGATGAACAAGCACAACAAAACTTAACACAATCCGAAGTTTGTGAATTTTTGCGAAAATTAAAATAAACCAAAAACATTAAAGCGAGAAATTTAATGGAACTCTACGAAACAGAAGAACAACAAGTCGAAGCCCTGCAAAAGTGGTGGAAAGAAAATGGCACTGCTGCAATGGTTGGCTTAGGGATTGCGATTGCAGCAATTTTAGGTTGGAACTATTGGCTTGATTATAAAAAAGAGCAAACAGGCAAAGCTTCAGCGGTGTATGACCAACTCCTTAAAGATGTAAATGAAAACAAAATTGCTGAAGTTGATACTGTCGCCAAAAAGCTCAAAACCGAATTTAGTTCAACCGAATACGCCATTTATAGCGTGTTAATGCAAGCGAAAATGAAAGTTGATGCAGGTGATTTAGCGGGCGCGAAAGGGCTTTTACAAGATTTAACAAATCAATCGAGCGATCTTAATCAATTAGCAAAATTACGTTTAGTACGTTTGTTTTTAGCAACGGGTGAATATGAAAAAGGGCTGCAACTCATCGGCGAAGTTGACCCCAAAGCCGCTGCTGGTTTTTCAGATAATTATGACGAATTAGTAGGCGATTTATATGTGGCGTTAGACCGCATCGACGAAGCACGTACTTCTTATGAAAAAGCCTTGCGAAATGGCTATCAATCGCCATTATTGCAATTCAAACTTGATGATTTAACCGCGCCCGAAAAATTGGAAGCCACAAAATAATGCGCCGCACACTTTTATTACTTACTGCGTTATCACTGACTGCTTGCACAACGTTGGACACGGTGAAAGATTCCGTTTCAGGTATTTCAGATTATTTTTCGGGTGGTGAAGATAACGCAGATCCACCAGCGGTTTTAACCGAATACACGGCTGAAGTTCAGATTGAAAAACTGTGGAGTTCATCGACAGGTGTCGGAGCAAATGAACAAACTGTCAAACTTGCCCCTGCCATTCATAACCAAAAAATTATTACTGCTGACCGTGAAGGTTTAGTGCAAGCTCGGCATTTGATAACAGGCGATAAAGTTTGGGAAGTCGAAACTGAATTACGTTTATCGGGTGGTGTAGGATTAGGCAGTGAAACAGTAATTTTGGGTTCGAGCAACGCCGATGTCATTGCGTTAAATAGCGACACGGGCGACAAACTTTGGACGGTCAAAGTATCGAGTGAAGTGTTAGCCATTCCAACTATCGCCAAACATGTTGTCATCGTTCGAACCACCGACGGCACAGTGACCGCATTAAATGAACAAACGGGTGCGAAGTTGTGGAGTTACGAACACAATGTTCCGGCGTTAAGTATTCGCGGCACTGGCGCACCGTTAATTATCGGTGATAAAGTCATTGCCGGTTATGACAACGGAAAATTAGTGGCTCTCGATTTGCGTAACGGCAAATTTGCCTGGGAAACCACCATTTCGATTCCCAAAGGTCGCTCGGAAGTTGAACGTTTAGTCGATTTAGACGTTGATCCAATTGAAATTAACGACGTGATTTATATCGCCAGTTATCGCGGTGGTATTGCGGCAATTTCTGCTTCGGATGGCGACGGCATGTGGCGTAACGAAAACATTTCATCATATTCAGGATTAAGTAACGATTTCCGTTATTTATATTTGAGCGATTCAAAAAGTCACGTGTGGCAAATCGATCAACGTAACGGTGGCGGTTTGTGGCAACAAAAAGATTTACATCATCGTCGTTTAACCGCCCCTGCGACTTATCAAAATTACGTTGTTGTCGGTGATTTTGAAGGTTATGTACATTGGCTAAGTAGTTCGGACGGTCGACAACTTGGACGCATTCAAGTGACTGATAGTCCAATTGAAGCAAAACCTGTCATTGTTGATGATGTCGTTTATATTTACGCCAAAGATGGTACATTGGCAGCGTTGAAAGCAAGATAAATCAAAAAGCAGGTTCAAGATAATTTTGTCTTGAACCTTTCACCCCTTCCCTCCAAGAAAAATACGAAATTATGTTACCCGTTATCGCTTTAGTCGGTCGCCCCAACGTGGGCAAATCAACCTTATTTAATTTTTTAACTCGCACTCGTGATGCGATT
>JAQTOX010000130.1 GCA_028713055.1 Methylococcales bacterium
TGGCGGTCTGCTTTTTGTGAATGTGTCAAACTTAATTTGTTGGTATCGATGTTAGCCAAAAACGCCTTATTCACCAACAAAAAACATCCTGACAAGTTTGAACTCTAGCGTACGGCGTTTTTCTGGGGGGTAAGTAAGCCAATGCGGTGCATGGTACATGCACCGCATAGATTCAAAATTGCATTGATTTTAAACGATTTTATTTGTGCGTTAATTTTGCGATACCATGATTTATACCAACAATTGTTCGCGCTTGAATGACACCCTATGACACAACATGACACCAAAACGGCGCAATCGTTGCCGAATTCA
This sequence comes from Methylococcales bacterium, assembly GCA_028713055.1. GTDB lineage: Bacteria > Pseudomonadota > Gammaproteobacteria > Methylococcales > Methylomonadaceae > UBA10906. Next base: position 313 of record JAQTOX010000130.1, read on the forward strand.
CTAAAACGGTAGGCACAAAAAAACCGCCTTGGTAGACGGTTTGAATTCGATGTACACAAAATCAAAATCACGCGGCGGTTTGTTCCACTTCCCACCCTTTGCACGCTAACGAAACGGTACGCGGCACAGGACGTTTACCAGTGCGATATTGACTAATCGTTCGACGTGTTAAGCCTATCGCCTCCGCCGCTTGTGTGAGTGATAAACGGTGAGCATCTTGCCAACGTCTAAACGCGGCATTCGACACCATGCCTGCCTGTTCAAGTGACATTTCAAACAACCTATCCGAATCGAGCGACGCACCACACGACCATTCCAACGTAAAACCAAAGTCCGTAATCGTGGCACTGGCGAACTCTTTAGGATTATCCAATGGGGCAAACACAGCTAACGATTCGATAAGCGGCTTTAAATCAACCGTTATCACACTGTTGTCGGTGTAAGTAATGCCAACCGTATGCGGTGCAAAGGCGGTGACGTGTTTTAAACGAAAGTTAGTTTTTCTCATGATGATTTACCGCGTGGATTGTTCATGTGTTGCCATTCGGATTTGATTAGTTCGTGGTTCTCGCTTATCCATGCAACCGCCTGTTTGATGACCTTGGCAGGTACGCCCGAATTCTTAATGTCACCATCAAGCGTTATCAATGCCTTGCCGTTTGGATGCAAAACGTGGACGTGAACAGGCGGATGTTCATTACCTTGAACGCGAATTAACCAGCCATTTTCAGTGTGTATTTTTCCCATGCGGCGATTTTAACGTAGAAATTATGACTACGTTAATGAATTTGGCGCGGTGACAGTTTTCGGTAAAAACAGGATTTTGATTTGATGTACACACAATCAAAATTCACACGGCAGTTTGTTCAACGGCACGCTTAACCAATTCGTTCACGATTGAACATTTCACAATGCGGGTGCTTGATTCAATGCCATTTGCCGCAATCCAATTACTTACGGTATCACTTAGCCATTTTGTGCTATCCGTTGGCGCAATCAATTCCAGTGCTTTTACAAATTCAGGTTCTAAGCTGATATGTTGACGTTGCGTGTTACCTGTAACATTAAACGATATTCTTTTGAATCCGTTGAACCGTTCAAGTCGTTTAGTTTTGTTTCGTTTTCGTGTTACTGGTACTACATTATCAAGGGTGTTGGGTGTTGCGGGTTCAATCAACGGCGGCGGTAATTCAGTCAAACGGCTTTGCATTACCGCGCCACGCTCCCACTGGTAAATTTTCAACTTGTCGGCGGATTTGCTTATTGGTTTGCCTTTTTGAATGTTCAAGCGTTCACGGTATGCGCCCGTTATTTTCGATACAGCATCAAACGACAATTTTTTGCCGTGTAATTTTTCTAACGCTGTTTGCAATGATGTTGTGCCATCATAAATCATGGTGTTATTCCAGTCAGGTGTGAGCAATCATTATATCAAATGCGTTACCCGTAACATTAAACGCTTTCAAGTTGGGCTGATTTTCGAGGCTATGCACATAATTATCTGTAATTATTCGTTATTATCTATTATGACTGCCTCAAAACGGGCGTTAATGCACCCGTCAACGAACAAAATCCGCGAAATAACCCCGTTCAAATTCAAACCTTTTCAACCACCAACGTGTAAGCGTTGAAGTGCCGACCTGCTTTCGTAACTTTCTTACCGCCAAACGTCAACGCCATCAAGTCGCCAACTTCACCACCTTGTGCGTGTAACTGACTTTGTAACCACTTCGTAAGCCACGTTTTCACTATCGCGCCAGTTTCGTCCTGAACCACCAGCAAATTCTGTTCGCCATAAAGCCGCATACCAGCAGATTGATTTGCTGTTGTGCCGTGTCCGTTTTCGTCAATGATTTGTGTGGTCATGGTTTTGTTTCCTATCGTTTGAATGTCGGCGGGTTTCATTCGCCAAAAAATGTTTTTCTGAAAAAGGTTGTGAATGAAAGTGCATAAGTGCAGAAAAACGCTATAAGCCTTGTATTTGCTAGGTTTAAATCCTGCACTTATGGCTTTTAAAAGTGCAGTAAAAGTGCAGGAAGTGCAGAAACTAAAAATTAAATCCTGCACTTATGAAGTGCTAAAAATTCAAAAGTGCAGTAAAAGTGCAGTAAAAGTGCAGGATTAAAAACCAGTAAATACGCGGCTTTAAAGACAATTCCTGCACTTCTGCACTTTTGTTTACAACCTTTTTTAAAAAAATTTTTTTTGGAGTGCAATTCCAATATCCAATTTGGTATTTGTAAAACCTATTGCCTGCATTCTTTTTGAAAAGTTATTACGCCCTAAAGCCTTGAAACCAGCATCTAAACAATACTGTTTGTATTCAAGATATGAATTGGTCACAGTTTCTGTGTAGAACGTGCCGCGTAGATTTTCCTTAATAAATTGCTCTTCAAACATCGCCACAGAATCGGTTTCTTTCATAAGCTGTTTTTTGAACTGATCACATTCGGCGGACACAAAGATTTTGCGATTTTTAACAACTTCCTTTGCGCCTTCAATCATCCAATTCAAAACACCTGCGCGGTCGGTCAAAATCTTTTTGTGCAAATCTTTGTCCTGTAAAAGTTCTGGGATGGTTTCGTTGAATGGAATAATTAGAAAACGCCTAAAAAATCCGTGTGTGTGTTCGACGTTAGCAGAATCCATTTTGTTCACGTTAAAAATGAGTTTTGCGTAATCTGTCATAGTGAACGGGTCACGATACGGCAAGCGTGCGTCTATTGGTTCGCCTGACGACAACGTTTTAAACATTCCTGCGTCAATTTTGGTTAGCCGAATGTCCGTGCCGTAGTTCACGATTTTGTCTTTAATCATGGCGCGGTGATAACCCTTTTCGTCAGTTAACGATTCGAGCGAATAATTACTAATGTTCTCGCTGCCAATAACGCCGTTGATAATTTCAAAGAAAACACTTTTACCGTTTGCACCTGTACCATACAGAAAAAAGGTTAATTCGAGTTTCAATCCTTTAATGAACAGATAACCCGCGACTTGCTGTAGCGTTTTCTGTGTGTCTTTGTTGGGTAAAACATCGTCTAAGTATTGTTGAAACTGGTTATTTACAGCGTCGGGTGTGTGGTCAAAATCGAGTTGGTGGGTTAGAAAATCGCGATAATCAAACGGTTTTAATGTTGCACCGCGTTCATCGAGTACCAATGAACCGTTTTTCAGATTGATGATTGATTGTTTCTTTAAATTTCGTTCGGCAAAAAAACCATCTTGGGTAGCTTGTTGAAATAACTTATCGACAAATAAAACATCACGGCATTCAATTTCAAGATGTTTCATTTTGATAGCGGCATTTTTAAGCAATTGCTTCACTTCGCTATCTTGCAAGGCTACCCAAAACGCACTATTGAAAATATAAAAAAATCCTTCGTTATGGATGATATGCCAGTTATGTTTTTTGGCGGTTTTGATGAGTGTGTCAACGATTGCAACCTTGATATGCTTTTGTTTTGGATAGTGGCTTTCGTCGCTTTCAATCCACCCCAAATCCTTACAAACCTGTTTTAAATTAACGTTTCCAATATTCTCTAACAATGCGGCGGTTGCTAAAGCCTTTGCCTGTTCGGGTGTTTTGAATTCGTTTAATTGTGATGACAGTGGCGCGGGTTCAAGTTTCCAGCCGCCTTTTACTTTTACCGTGACGCAATCAAATCCATATCTGAATACGGCATCGCCTTCTGCCGCTGTTTTGGTTTTGTAAATCGTGTCGTCGAAGGTTTCGTGTACAGAATTATTTTTAGTGTTCATGAGTAGGTTTCTTTTCATTAAATCGTTATGAAAATAACCATCACAATCACGCGCATTATTCGTAGAACCGTTACACCAAAATCGGTTAAAATATCCGCACTGTTTTGGATGTAACGATTTGTTGAAAAATCCCGTGACTGTGGCGGTCTGACGGGATTTTTTATGCGCGAGTGTTTTTGTTTTCGAGTGATTCCGTATCAATCAATCCGATCGTAAACGTCGCATCGTTCGCGGCTTTTAAATTGCCGAATCTAATCGCCATTTCACTAAGCATCATTCGGCGAAATTCAGGGGTAAGTTCTGCAAATAATCCCAAAAAAAGATTTTCTATTGTGTTGAATTTATTTTGAGTTGCCGCGTTGGGCGTGTCGTTGGGTGGATTTTTCATGCGGTGATACCAGTTAAAAAGAGGATAAAACCGTCACAAGATGTTGCAGAATATCTGGTGACAGTGTTGAGTAGGTCTGCAATATCGCTAACTGGTGCGACCGACCGTAAAGGTCGCCTAAACAACACCGTCATAATAAATAAATGACCTAAAAATTTAGGGCATCTTAAAAATGGCAGGCACAAAAAAACCGATTTGATTATCGGCGTGTTATCGCCAGTTATACGCGGGTTGCAGTTCCCGACACCGCTGTTGCAGTGCAAAGATAGATTAACGTCATTGGTTGATTGCGTCAATTTCATTGAATGTTCCCCGATGTGTTCAACGCCGAATCGTTACCCACGTTTTTAATCCATTCGCGGATTTCTGACACTCGCCACGCCGTTATTGATTGCGATAACTGCACGGGCTTTGGAAACGAACCGTCGCGTACTTTGCGGCGAATCGTGGACGATGATAACGTTAGAAACATAATCAAATCTTTAATCCGTAGAAATTCTGCGGCGGTGGTATCTATTGATTTGTTTTCGTTGTTTGGGGATTTGTAGGTGGATGGTATTCGTTTTGCCATGTTGCGCCTCGTTTGGTGCTTGTTTTACATGGCAAGGTATTATTAACACTTTTTGCTTAAAGGGAAGGCAAAAAAATAGCTCAAAAAATTACTAGAAAAAAATAGGTCAAAATTTTTCCACTTTTTCCTTTTTTTGGGAATTAACCTAGTTGAGCCTCGATAGCGTCTAGGGTTTCATATCGCAACAATTGCCGTGCTTTTGGCTTAATTGTCTTTCGTAATCGGTCAACGCTTTGGTTTATCAATTCAGACAATGCCGAATCTGTTATTTTTTTGCCTTCAATTGCGGCATGAATCGTTAAATCAATGCAAGGAATTACGCCTAAATCGTGCCAATTTGCTAAATCTTTATTGGTGAAATTATTTTTATTTGAGTGATAGCCCGTATATTTTCTGTATTCAACTAACCAGTGTGTAAAGTCGTTATTTAGTTGCTCGTTCGTAGCTGATAAATCAATCGTTAAATTTACAAACCTTCCACTAGGAAAAATAACATCAATAGGCGTGTTAATTTTTTCTGATAAATCATCAGCCTGAAAATTCCATCTTTCAAAGTCATTTCTGATATTTTCAAATCTATCATCTTCTACTAAAAAACATATCTCGCCAGCTGTTGTATTGCTCACTGAATAGGTGTTGAACGGATATTTTTCTGTAGTTTTAAGCTGCATTTTGTCAATATCCTGATTATTGTTGTCATGCCGCCATATTGGATTTTCTTTTATGCGTTCAAAAAATTCATAAACACGAACATCTTTTCTTAAATCGGTGTATTCGTCTTCGCCTTTTCCTTCGGGAACATAATTAAAAAAAATCAAATTCCTAACGTCTAATTGAGTATGCCAACCGCTCAAATCCATACTTGCTAAATCGTCATATTTTTTTAAATCAAACCAACTAACATCGAGTTCTGTACTCATAGACACTTTCACTAAAGTTAATCACCACAGAAAAGAAACAACTGGAAACAAAGTAGTCAGTTTTGCTTATTGCCCCGTCGGGCTATCCAGTCCGTGCGATTGTATCGTATTCGCCATTTGTTGTGTCAATCGCCGTCATAAATCGCCACACCGTAAAATTTGAACAACAAAAAGCCCCGCCGACTTAACGAACAGCGGGGCTTTTTTGTGTCTTATTTTCTGGCTTGTTGGAACGAAACGATGTTGCTGTTCTCACGCAAGCCGTCAAGGTTATCACTCCAAAACTGCATCATCTTGACCCGTTCTGGTAAGTATTGCGCTCGATTGTAAGCGGCTCGCACGGCGTTTTTATCGTTGTGTGCAAGTTGCCGCTCGATTACGTCAATGCCGAATAGGTTTGATTCATTTAGGCGGGTTGAAGCCATCGAGCGAAAGCCATGTGCCGTCATCGTTTCACCAAAGCCTAAACGTTTTAACGCGCCATTGATGGTGTTTTCTGACATTGGGGCATTGGGTGTGCGAACGTTAGGAAACACGAATTGTCTGTGTCCTGTAATCGGTTGTAACTGCTTGAAAATTTCGATGACTTGCCGTGACAACGGTACAACATGGTCAAGACGTTTTTTCATTTTCGATGCTGGTATGCGCCATTCTTTGCGTTCTAAATCAATTTCTGACCATTCGGCGGTTCGTATTTCTACCGGTCTCAACATCACATTACACGCCAGTTTTAACGCGCATTTAGTCACGATGCTACCGGTGTAGTTTTCTATGGCTCTTAACAATTCGGCAATGTCGTTAGGTTCAGTAATCGCCGCGTAATGCGTCACGGTTCGCGGTTTCAATGCCCCTTCTAAATCGGGAACAGGATTGCGACGAACTTCTCGACCTGTTGCGATAGCGTAGCGAAACACCTGCCCGATTATTTGTTTCGTCATGTGTGCTAAATCACACGCGCCACGCTGTTCAATTTTGCGTAACAGGCTTAACACGTCGGAGGCTTCAATTTCTTTGATGGTGATGTGACCAATGAACGCAAAAACATCGTTTTCGAGCCTGTCCAACACCTTTTTGGCGTGATCAGTAGTTTTGGTGGTCATGTGGGTTTGATGCCATTCACGAGCAATAACTTCAAAACTGTTCGCTGAAATAACGTGTGTGGTTTGTTTTAAGGCACGTTTAGCTGTTGACGGGTCAATTCCACAGGCTAATTGTTTCTTTGCATCGTCGCGTTTTTGGCGTGCGTCGTTGAGTGAAAAAATAGGATACGCGCCAATGGCGAAGGTTTTTTGTTTGCCGTCAAATCGGTAGGCGTAACGCCATAACTTTGATTGTGCGTTAACGAGTAAATGCAGTCCGTTGGAATCACTTAATTTGTAGGGGCGTTCTTTTGGTTTGGCTTTGCGAATTTCAATATCAGTTAGCATGGTGGCGGTCTGCTTTTTGTGAATGTGTCAAACTTAATTTGTTGGTATCGATGTTAGCCAAAAACGCCTTATTCACCAACAAAAAACATCCTGACAAGTTTGAACTCTAGCGTACGGCGTTTTTCTGGG
>JAQTOX010000131.1 GCA_028713055.1 Methylococcales bacterium
GTCGCGCCTAATGCGGTTAAGGTTTCAATTAACACAGCGGTTTGAATCGTCATGTGCAAACAACCCGCAATACGTGCGCCTTTTAACGGTTGTGATGCGCCAAATTCTTCACGTAACGCCATCAAACCAGGCATTTCGGTTTCAGCGATGTTGATTTCTTTGCGTCCCCAAGCAGCCAATGAAATATCGGCAATTTTATAATCTGAAAAACTCATTTGTTTTTAATTCCTAAAAGATAAAAGATAAAAATGGAGTACAAGCTGAAAGTTGTACTCCGAAGTATTTTATAAACCAGCCGCCGCTTTTAAAGCATCGACTTTATCTGTTTTTTCCCAACTGAAACTGTCTTCTGTTCGACCAAAATGCCCGTAAGCCGCTGTCGTTTGATAAATAGGTTTCAATAAATCCAATTGTGCAATCAAACCTTTTGGACGCATATCAAACACATCACGCACGATTTCAACTAAACGGTTTTCGTCTAATTTACCTGTGCCGAATGTTTCAACGCTAATCGAAGTCGGTTCAGCCACACCAATTGCGTAAGAAACTTGAATTTCACAACGATCCGCCAGACCAGCAGCAACGATATTTTTCGCTACATAACGCGCCATGTAAGCGGCTGAACGATCTACTTTTGAAGGATCTTTGCCTGAAAATGCACCGCCACCATGACGTGCCATACCGCCGTAAGTATCCACGATAATTTTACGACCCGTTAAACCACAATCACCGACTGGACCGCCGATAATGAATTGACCGGTTGGATTGATAAAATACTTGGTGTCTTTGTGTAACCATTCTTTCGGTAAAACGTGAAGGATAATGTCATCCATCACCGCTTCGTGTAAGTCTTTTTGGCTGATTTCAGGTGAATGCTGAGTGGATAAAACCACTGCATCAATCGCAACAGGTTTGTTATTTTCATAACGGAATGTAATTTGGCTTTTTGCATCAGGACGTAACCACGGCAACACACCATTTTTACGCAATTCAGCTTGGCGTTTCACCAATAAATGTGCGTAAGTAATCGGTGCAGGCATAAAAACATCGGTTTCATTACTTGCATAACCAAACATCAAGCCTTGATCGCCTGCGCCTTGTTCGTGACCGGCATCTTCGTCAACACCCATCGCAATATCGGCAGATTGTTTGCCAATTGCGTTCAACACCGCACAACTGTTGCCATCAAAACCTACGTCGCCATTGTCATAACCAATTTCACAAACGACTTTACGCACTAACGCTTCGGTATCGACCCACGCATTGGTTGTAATTTCACCGGCTAAAATTACCATGCCGGTTTTTACTAATGTTTCGCACGCGACACGGGCTTTAGGGTCTTGTTCTAAAATCGCATCTAAAACCGCATCCGAAATTTGATCCGCTACTTTGTCGGGATGTCCTTCGGACACAGATTCAGATGTAAAAATGAAATCTTTACTCATGTTTATTCACCTCTTAAAAAATAAAACTTAAATACAAAAAAAGCTGCTAAGAAAGCAGCTTTTCGTGATGTTTGACTGTTTATAGTCAGCTGTAAACCGTAGTCATAATAACATTTTGACTTTCTATTTTAAACCGGCGGAAAAATCTACTACTATTCCGAATAGTTATTCTTCGTTGAAACGCATCAATAAAATTATGGAACAACAACCTAATGCAACCCCCACCATCTCTCTAAAATACAATTTTTCTTTAAAGACAAAGACACCCAGCAAACAGGTGAAACCAATAACACCTAAAGCATGAAATACACTTAACGTGACCAATTTAAATTCTCGCATCAAAAAAAACCAGCCAATTGCAGTTACCCCATATAAAAAACCGCCAAATAACAGTTCTATCCAACCAGAAAAATTTGGTTTCAGGGAAGCTAATTTTATATAGTAATCGGCAAGTAGCGATAAACCTTCAAGAAGTACAAAGCTGCCAAAAATTAACCCGTTAACCATCGTTAATAATTGGCTAACATTTCCAAGAATTCTTTATTTTCTTGTGTTTCAATTTTGAGAAGATATTGGTCAATTGATTTAATTGTTGTTGCTATATCTGCCAATTTGATACGTAACTCTTTCTCGTATCGATTATTAAGGGAAATCTCACCACGACATTTTATTGAGCCACATTGGCAATTGAATGTTTCAAAATGCCCAAAATAACAGCAGTAATCTTCAACGATTTCTTCGCCAATTCTAATATCGCGCAATGCAATGCTGATGTTATCAAATTCCATTAAACCGGTTGAGTTTGGCTCGCAGTCATGATTAACATATTTTCCTTCGTCCCAAGGAATAATTACACGACGATCAAAATCCATATAGCTGTAAATGTTGAGTTTTTGTTTTTGTTGATTATCCAACAAATGATAAGATTCAACGGGTATTTTGATGTCATGGTCATCAATAATCCAAAGGATTTCGCCTCGTTTAAAATCTTTATTTGCAAACAACCCTAAGCCTTTGTTTGTTACTTTTACGAATGTTTCCGGATGAATCACTTAGTTTCGCCTCTTAAAAAATAAAATTTAAATACAAAAAAAGCCGCTAAAAAAGCAGCTTTTTTCGGTTCCAGACCATTCACGGTCGCTTATAGAGTAATCGTGGACATGATAACATTTTGACTTTCCATTTTAAACTTTACGAAGAACAGTGATTTTGCGATTAAGCAATCTTATTTCACGGTACACTACTATTCATTTTAAATCTTTTACATTTCTTTCAAATGCGCCTAAAAACACTTTTCCGCTTAATTCACATTCATTGGGTTTTCATTCGTCACGGTTTAGATGAACTCGTTTTGCAAACGCCGTTTATGCGTCCGATTCGTTATTTAGCCATTTTTTCGCCTTACGCTCGTTTTAAAAATGAGGCGGATTCACGCGGTGTACGAATTCGGAGGACGTTGGAAGATTTGGGGGCGATTTACGTTAAATTTGGACAAGCTCTTTCGACGCGCAAAGATTTATTACCCGATGACATTGCGGATGAGTTGGTGAAGCTGCAAGATCGCGTGCCGCCATTTTCAAGTGATTTGGCAATTGGAATTATTGAAAAAGCGTTAGGGATGTCGATTGGTGAAGCGTTTGCCGAATTTGATGCCGAGCCTTTAGCCTCAGCGTCTGTAGCGCAAGTTCACACGGCAAAATTGCACACGGGCGAAGAAGTTGTGGTGAAAGTGTTACGTCCAAATATCGCGCCACGCATTGCGTCAGATATGGCGTTACTTTACGAATTGGCGCGAATTGCAGAACGTTTTTGGGTCGATGCGAAACGCTTACGCGCCACTGAAGTGGTTGCTGAATTTGAAAAAACAACGTTGGACGAACTCGATTTAATGCGTGAAGGGGCGAATGCCGCAAAGTTGCGCCGTAATTTTGAAAATTCTGAAATTCTTTATGTACCAGAAATTCATTGGGAATTTACGCGCAAAAACGTGTTAGTCATGGAGCGAATTCATGGCATTCCAGTGGGTGAAATCGAGCAATTAAAAGCAGCGGGTGCAGATTTTAAAAGCCTTGCGGAACGCGGTGTAGAGATATTTTTTACCCAAGTTTTTCGCGACAATTTTTTTCACGCCGATATGCACCCGGGCAACATTTTTGTTGAATTACCTGACAAATATATCGCCGTGGATTTTGGAATTGTCGGCACATTGTCCGCGTCAGACCAGCGTTATTTAGCAGAAAATTTCTTAGCATTTTTCAATCGGGATTATCGCCGTGTCGCTGAAATGCACGTTGAATCAGGTTGGGTGTCGAGTTCGGTGCGAATTGAAGAATTCGAAGCCGCAATTCGTAGCGTTTGCGAACCGATTTTCGAAAAACCGTTAAAAGATATTTCGTTTGGGCAGTTGTTGCTGCGACTGTTTCAAACCGCTCGACGCTTTGATATGCACGTTCAACCGCAACTCGTGTTATTACAAAAAACGTTGCTCAATATCGAAGGATTAGGGCGGCAACTTTATCCAGATTTAGATTTGTGGCAAACGGCAAAACCGTTTTTAGAATCGTGGTTTCAAGAGCGTTTAAGTCCAAAAGCGAAAATCAAAAAATTGATAAAACAACTGCCTGATTTCGCTGACCAGTTTCCTGAAATTCCATCGTTACTTTATAAAGCTCTCGATAATGCGGCTCATGCTGAACGACGTGCTGAAATGCAACAACGTGAATTTGCGCTATTGCGTGAACAAATGGGGAAACAACAACGTGGTCAATTATGGGCGATTTTAATGGGGGCAGTAATGATTTGTGCGGCGATTTGGTTGCGTTAATTTTTAAAATACACGTCGTAACGCAATAGTTTTCCCGAAAAACTTTCATTCGGTTTAGCACCTAGTGGTTCAGCATAATCGGGACTTTTGACGACAACTCGTTTCCCAGTTGCTGCGAAAGCGGCTTCAAACAATTCAGTTTTATCCAAATCTTCACCGACTAATTCTTGCAAAATCGTCATTGATTTTTTACTCAATGCCGATTTTTTGCGTTTGGGCGGAAACATCGGATCTAAATAAATACAATCGGGCGGTGTTTCTAAATTTTGTAGCAATTCAATCGCATTGCCTTTCATTAAAATCGGCGGCGCAAGCTCTAGTTTTTGCACCCATAATTCCTGTTCTAAACGCATAAACGCATCGGCTAATAATTCTGCCATCATTGGCGAACGTTCAATGCAACTTACTTCATAACCCATCCGAAACAAACACAAACTGTCTTGCGCCCAACCGGTCGTCGCATCCACAATGGTTTTCGTTTTACGTCCAATCGCTTGTGCGAATGCGCCTTCTTTTGGCGCGGGATAGGAACGTTGCTCACCATGTCGCGGCAAAATATCCACGCTCAAACCACCTTTTTTGAGCAATTCTTTATCGAGCAATTTCAATTCGCCGTCGCGCCACGTTAAAAAAAACGTTTCGGGATTTAAATCTGTAGATTGTCGAAGTGGAACATTTAATCGTTCGGCAAGCGCATGAAAAGACGGAAGATAACCTTGCCCTTCAAAAAGTACCGCTAGTTTATTTTGATACGTTGACACGTTTATTCAGTCGAAATCGATTGTTGCTGATTTTTCAATGCGGCATCGAGTGTGTGCCATGCCAACGTTGCACATTTTACGCGGGCTGGATATTCGCGGACACCTGCCAAAACCGCGAGTTTGCCAACCGCTTCGAGTTGCAGCTCTTCGCTTTTACCTGTGGTAATTTTGTGGAAGGTGTGAAATAGCTCTTCGGCTTCAGCTTGCGTTTTGCCTTTGATAATTTCAGTCATCAGCGACACCGAAGCCGTTGAAATCGCACAGCCGCTACCTTGAAAACTTGCGTCGGTGATGGTTTCGCCGTTGAGTTTCAAAAATAACGTTAAGCGGTCGCCGCAAAGTGGGTTAAATCCTTCAACCATGCGGTCGTAATTTTCCATCACATGAAAATTGCGCGGGTTGCGGTTGTGGTCAAAAATAACTTCTTGATAGAGGTCGCGTAGGTCTTCAAACATAAATTTTTGATTAGTTAAGTGGGAAAATTATAGGCATAAATTTTACGCCTTCTGTTCAATCATCGCGGCAAGAATGCCTAAAATTTTTGCAGTGTTATCAATGTGATATTCCTTCATATCAATGAACACATCACGGTCTACAAGTTTTAAAAATTTCCACGCATTACCTGTTGTCACGATGCCGTAAATCGTTTTAATTTCTTGTTTTTCTTCTGCATTAAATTGCTGTGCCGCAATCATTTCAGCGATACATTGTCCTAAACCGCTGATGATATTTTCATTTTTAGCTTCGACGACAGCGATAATTGGCGCGGTAATAAAAAGTTGTTCTGGTGAACTTGAAATAATGAAATCACAAAAACCGTTTAAATTTTTTGACGCATCAACATCAAATTTCACCCCTGAAAATAAACTGATTTTGTGAGCATACTTTTTTCTCAGTTCGATAAAAAGATTGATGATAATCAACTCAGAACGCGCTTTTTCTGTGCTGATTGATAATGCTAACGGCACATTTTCATTGAGTGTTTCGGTTAAAAACGCGCTCGGTTCAACGCTTCCGCAAGCATCAAATAAATTTTCATTCTCCAATAAGGTCAACTGAAATTCTTGCACCACTTTTTTTAAGGTGAAATCACTGTAAGCCATTTTTATTGACCAAACATCGCAATTAAATTCCGAATCCCCGACATCAACACATCAATTTCAGCCTTGGTGTTATACATCGCAAACGAAGCGCGAGCTGTCGCAGGGACTTTGTAAAAATCCATCACAGGCATGGCACAATGATGACCTGCACGAATTGCAATCCCTAAACTGTCGAGCATTGTGCCAATATCGTGCGGGTGAATTTTATGAAGCGTAAAAGACAAAATCCCGCCCTTCTCTTTCGCTTCACCGATAATTTTTAAACCATCGATTTGCAAGGCTTGCTCGGTTGCATAAGCCAGCAATTCCGCTTCATGTGTCGCAATCGCTTCCATTCCAATTGAATTTAAATAATCAATTGCCGCGCCTAAACCAATCACTTCGGCAATGCTTGGCGTACCCGCTTCAAATTTATGCGGCAAACCTGCGTAAGTGCTTTTTTCAAAAGTCACGGTGCGAATCATATCGCCACCACCCTGATATGGCGGCATCGCTTCGAGTAACGCTTGTTTGCCATACAAAACGCCTACGCCTGTTGGTGCGTAAAGTTTGTGACCTGAAAACACATAAAAATCACAATCCAACGCTTGCACATCAATTGCCATGTGCGGAATCGCTTGTGCGCCGTCGAGTAAAACAGGAATGTTTTGCGCGTGTGCAAGTTCGATAATTATTTCGACAGGGTTAATTGTTCCCAGTGCATTTGACATGTGAACAACAGAAACCAGTTTTGTTTTTGCATTCAGCAACGCCTCGAATTCTGGCATCAACAATTCGCCTTCCAAATTCATCGGGGCAACTTTCAAAATCGCGCCTTTTTCTTCGCAAAGCATTTGCCACGGCACAATGTTGGAATGATGTTCCATCGCAGTGATGATAATTTCATCGCCCGTATGGATATTGGCTTTGCCGTAAGTTTGCGCGACTAAATTCACTGCGTCCGTCGCGCCACGCACGAAAACAATTTCTTTTTCACTTTGCGCGTTGATAAAGGTTTTGACTTTTTCACGCGCCGCTTCAAACAAATCTGTCGAACGCACGCTTAACGTATGTACGCCGCGATGCACGTTTGCGTAATCGTGGCTGTAAAGATGGACGAGGCTATCAATGACGGCTTGCGGCTTTTGGCAACTCGCGGCGTTATCTAAATAAACGAGCGGTTTATTGCGGATTTTTTCATTGAGAATTGGAAAGTCAGCGCGGATTTTTTCAATCGGATAAGTCATTAGCGTTCAGCTCCTTCTGGGAAGCGCGTGAGCAATAGGTTAAAAACAGCATCGCGCAAAC
>JAQTOX010000132.1 GCA_028713055.1 Methylococcales bacterium
CTTAAAAGCGACTATCGATTTAAGTGCTATCGATTTCACCGCACCGTTAGATTCGACTTCTAGTCTTTTAGGACAAGAACGCGCTCAAGCCGCACTAGAATTTGGTATCGCAATGACGAATTCTGGATACAACATCTTTGTCATGGGCGAAACCGGTTCGGGACGGCTGTCGATGATTATGCAGTATTTAAATGCACTTGCGCCTAATAATCTTGCTCCATCAGCGTATGCGTATGTTGATAATTTCGATAATTCCCGCGAACCCATTGCGATTCAATTACCAGCCGAACATGGACAAGATTTTTGTAAAGCGATTGAAAATTTAATTACCAATGTTCTCGCAACATTTCCTGCTGCATTTGAAAATCCCAGCTATCAACAGAAAAAAACGGTTGTTGAACGCCAATTTGTTCACACTTATCGCGATGCAACCGAACGTATCGATGAACAGGCACGAGAATTGGGCATTGGTTTATTTTCTGAAAATGAAACGTTTAATTTCTTGCCGCTTTTCGAAAATCGCCCGATGCGCGAAGAAGAATTGTCAGCGTTGTCGACCGAAGATCGAGACACGTTCAAACAGTGTATTGAAGAATTAGAAGATTGTTTAAGCGAAGCTTTATTGGAATTACCACAGTGGCGCAGAGAACTCGCTGCTTCGATGACACAGCTTAATAATGACACCATTGACACAGCAATTGAGCCGTTATTTGACGAACTCAATGCGCGTTATGAAGCCATTGACGATGTGGTGACATATTTAGCTGAGGTGAAAAAAAATCTACGTCTTACGATTAACGATTTTTTAATGCCCGTTTCATCAAACGACCCCATCGAACGTGATCACACTTTGAAACGGTTGATTCTGGAACAATATGTACCGAACGTTTTAATTGATTACAAAGAAGATAGTGGTGCGCCAGTCATTTATGAAACGCATCCGACATATCAAAATTTGTTTGGGCGTGTTGAATATGCCAACGAACAAGGTACGCTCGTCCCACATTATCGCCGTATTTGTGCCGGTGCGTTACATAAAGCGAATGGCGGTTATTTGATTTTAGATGCAGAAAAAGTGCTGCATTATCCATTTGTGTGGGAAGGTCTAAAACGGGCGTTGAAATCGGGTTGTATTGAAATTGAATCGCCATATACCGAGCAAACTGCCAATACGATTACGCTTAAACCCGAAGTGATTCCGCTTAACGTGAAAATTATTTTGGTCGGTAACTGCGATATTTATTATTTGTTGGAATCGATGGACGATGAATTTAATGAATCGTTTCGAGTGTTGGCAGATTTTGATTATCGTATTCCACGCACACCGTCAACGATGCGTCATTTCGCACAATTGATGCAAAAACAAGCGACGGACGCTAAAACATTTCCGCTTACGCAAGCGGCAATTGAAAGTTTGATTGAACACAGTTGTCGATTAGCGGAAAGTCAGCAGTATTTTTCAGCGTGTATTAACGACACATTGGAAATCATTGGTGAAGCACAGCTTTTTTGCAAAAAAGGGCAGGGCAATTGTATTGACCGAGCGCATATCGAACAAGCGTTAAACGCACGCGAATACCGAAATGGGCGTGTATCGCAAACAATTTTAGAAGAAATGCTCGACGGCACAATTTTGATTGATACCGAGGGGGCGACGGTAGGCAAAATTAACGGTTTAACGGTTTTAGATATGGGCGGCAGCAGTTTTGGTACGCCTGCACGCATTAGCACCACGGTTTATCCTGGTTCGCGCGGTATTATCGACGTAGAGCGTGAAGCGGAATTAGGGCAATCGTTGCACACAAAAGGCGTGATGATTTTGACGGGTTATTTAGGGCATTGTTACGCGCAGCAATTTCCACTCGCTATTTCTGCCAGTATTGCAATTGAACAATCTTATGGACATATCGACGGTGATAGCGCGGCATTAGCAGAGTTGTGTAGCTTGATTTCGGCGTTGACGCGCGTACCGATTAAACAAAATTTTGCGGTCACAGGTTCAATTAACCAGTACGGCGAAGTGCAAGCCATTGGTGGTGCGAATGAAAAAATTGAAGGATTTTTTAGACTTTGCCAAGCACGTGGTTTAGACGGTTCGCACGCCGTCATCATTCCAGCCGCCAATAAACGTAATTTAATGTTAAAACAAAATGTTTTGGATGCCGTGGAAGCGGGATTATTCTCGATTTACGCAGTGAATACGGTGGATGAAGCATTGGAATTATTGACTGGCGAAATCGTCGGCATGATGGATATGGAAGGTAACTATTTAGAAAATAGTTTGAACTTTAGAGCCATTGCGCGATTAAAAGAAATTTCTGAATTGAGCGATGACGACGACAAAGAAAGTGAACACTAAATCTGCACGTCAAACCACGCCAAACATTTAACCATCCCAAAATAAGCAAGGGCGGTGATGACACAAGCCGCCGTCAAACTTAGCCAGAAATTTACACCAACACGAAGTAAAAGTGGCAGCACAATAAACAATGCCAGCGACGGTAAAACAAGCCAAAAAATTCCTTGTGAAAGCGCGGCGACTTTTTCAACGTTGCGCGAATCCAGATAAAGCCAAACGAAAGCCAATAACGATGTGAGAGGAATGGAGGCTAACGCAGCTCCCAAAAAAGAACTGCGTTTGGCTAATTCAGAAATTGCGACTAGGAGTGTTGCCGAAATAGCGATTTTTAAAGCGTATTGCCACATCAAAGCATGCTATTCATATCGAAGCGGACATATTTAGATTTGCCTGTTTGTTTCGCGTGATACATCGCCAAATCAGCGTGTTCAAGTAATACTTCTGGCAAGCTTTTATCCAGCGGATAAAGTGTAACTCCAATGCTTGCGCTGACATGCGCTTCTTCATCACCAATTTGAATGGGTTGTTTAACGCTACTTAAAAGTCTATCGAGTAACCCTTGATAATCATCAGGCTTATGTAAATCACCAAACAAAATAACAAACTCATCACCGCCAAACCGTGCCACTGTATCGTTAGCACGTAATAATTTTGAAAAACGTCGTGCCACTTCTTTGAGTAATTCATCACCTGCAGCGTGTCCTAACGTGTCGTTCACCGCTTTGAAACCATCCAAATCTAAATAACAAATTGCAAGATACGTTTTATTACGTTCAGTGTGTGCTAATGCAAGTTTTAAACGGTCTGCGAGCAAAATACGATTTGGTAACCCTGTCAGTGCATCGTGGTAAGCGTGATGTTCTAATTCGTTTTTAAGTTCTAACAAATTAGCGACATTCGAGAAAACAGCAACATAATTTGTAACCCCACCGAGTTCATTTTTCACTGATGACAACGTGAGCCATTCTTCATTACGTTCATTGCCTGTAATTTGAGCATGAATTTCACCGCTCCAATAACCACATTGCTCAAGTTCGCGCCGGATTATTTCAAGTAACGATTCATTTTTAAAAGCAATTTTAATATCAGCTAAATTAAGCCCAATTAAATCATCGGATGATAATTGTTTGGCTCGGCAAAATGATGGGTTAGCTTCGATAATGTTCAAATTTTTATCAGTAATACAAATCGCATCTAAAGTATTTTCAAATACACTTGAAGACAAACGCTGTTTAACCTCTATTTTTTGCCGCTCTAAGATTTCTTTCATGAGTTGGACAGTGCGGCTGCAAATACTGTCATACATCGATAAAACCGTTTCAATTAAAACTTTCATCGCGCCGGTCATCTCATATTCAGACAGGTGTTTAGCTTCTTCTAACGTTGCGCCGTTTTGCATAGACTTAATGGTTTTTGCCATACGTTTATCATTATCTAAAATGTGAAAGGCAAGCCATTGTGTCAAAAATGAGAGAACATCTTCGATAACTTGTTCGGTACTTACGTCTCCTTCTTCATTTTTGAGTCGACTAATTTCAGCAATAAAATTACTGTGCGTTGCTTTGTGTTTTATTTCTAATTCGTCGCCAGGAAAGAACTCATGCCAAATCGCTTCTTCTGTTTGAAAATGATAAATCGTGTAATCGGTTAATTGTTTGAAAATAGTGTTTAGAGTCAGTGTGTCAGATTGATGAACGAAATGTTTAGCGAGTAAATTCACCAGTTCTAAAAGTTTTTTGTGTTGTTCATCGATGATTTCGATGCCCGTATCAAAATTTTTATTCCAAGGAAAAATATCAATATCATTTGTCATGTGAAAGTCGGTTTCGTTCATCGGTTTCTTCCAATTTAGTTAATATATACGAGCCTTAGGCGAGACTGTCTCAACTTCGTTCGTGAGAGTGTACAAATGCACCGAGCGATAATCAATTTTTACTTTCTCCCCGTGTAACCAGGTCAGGGTATGTTTTAACCAATTCTTGTCATCACGTAATGGATAATCCTCTCGCGCATGACCGCCACGACTTTCGTGACGGTTCGCCGCTGCATGAATGGCAACCGTCGCTTGAGCAAGTAAATTATCTAATTCTAAGGCTTCAACTAAATCCGTATTCCAAATCAACGAACGGTCTTTTAAACCTAAATTTGCAAACAATTCACGCACTGATTTCATTTCAGTAACACCTTCGTCTAACGTGGTCTGTGTTCTAAAAACAGCCGCTTTACTTTGCATGGTTTTTTGCATGGCTAAACGAATTTCAGCAGTGCTGGATTCTCCTTTTGCGTGACGAATTTTTTCAAATCGCGCTAAGGCATCGGCATAATATTCCGGTTTTAAATCAGCATGAGGTTGATTGGGTGTAATCAATTCGGCACAACGTAACGCAGCAGCGCGTCCAAAAACTACTAAATCGAGTAGCGAATTCGAACCCAAACGGTTTGCGCCATGAACTGAAACACAAGCCGCTTCGCCAATTGCCATTAAGCCTTTTACAATCTTATCTTGATTCCCACCGTCTAATGTCACGACTTCAGCGTGATAATTTGTCGGAATACAATCCATGTTGTAATGAACGGTCGGAAGCACGGGAATCGGTTGTTTAGTGACATCCACACCAGCAAAAATGCGTGCCGTTTCAGAAATTCCTGGCAAACGTTCATGAAGTAGAGCAGGGGGTAAATGTTCTAAATGCAAATAAAGATGATCTTTCAACGCGCCAACACCACGACCAGCGTGGATTTCCATTGTCATGGCACGACTCACCACGTCGCGGGATGCTAAATCTTTAGCGGTCGGCGCGTAACGTTCCATGAAACGTTCGCCTTCGGAATTAGTTAAATAACCCCCTTCACCACGTGCGCCTTCAGTAATTAAACAGCCTGCGCCATAAATTCCTGTGGGATGAAATTGAATGAATTCCATATCTTGCAACGGTAAGCCTGCGCGTAAAACCATCGCGTTACCGTCGCCAGTGACAGTGTGAGCAGAAGTACAAGAAAAGTAAGTTCGTCCATAACCGCCAGTGGCTAAAATCGTGGCGTGTGCCTTGAACAGATGCAACGACCCATCGTCTAAACACCACGCAATTACGCCACGGCATTCGCCATTTTTCATAATTAAATCGAGGACGATATATTCAACGAAAAATTCAGCGTGGTGTTTTAAGGCTTGCTGATACAGCGTGTGCAAAATGGCGTGACCGGTTTTATCGGCGGCGGCACAAGTGCGCTGTGCTTGACCTTCGCCATAATGCGTTGTCATGCCACCAAATGCACGTTGATAAATTTTACCGTCAGGAGTACGTGAAAACGGTACGCCGTAGTGTTCCAATTCAATCACAGCGGGGATTGCTTCGCGGCACATATATTCGATGGCATCTTGATCACCGAGCCAATCTGAACCTTTTACTGTATCGTAAAAATGGTAACGCCAATCGTCTTCTCCCATGTTGCCTAACGCCGCACTGATACCACCTTGAGCAGCGACTGTGTGACTTCGAGTTGGAAAAACTTTGGTGAGACAGGCGGTTTTTAAACCTTTTTCGACCGTACCGAGCGTAGCGCGTAAACCCGCACCCCCAGCACCGATAACAATTACATCGTATTCGTGGACAATCATTTATTCGGGGTAACGTGGAGTTTCAGCTGAACGCATAAACGAAATAGGCGCATCGACTTCATTTTCAAAACTGACCATTTCCCAAGCGTCTTTGTCTTCGAGTAATGCACGTAATAACAAATTGTTTAAACCATGACCGGATTTGTAACCGGTAAATTCACCGATTAAACTGTGACCTAACAAATATAAATCACCAATTGCATCGAGAATTTTGTGTTTTACAAATTCATCAGCGTAGCGCAAGCCGTCTTCGTTAATCACTTTGTCATTATCAACAACAATTGCGTTGTCCAAACTTCCGCCTAATGCCAAATTATTTTCACGTAACGTTTCAATGTCTTTCATAAAACCGAAAGTTCGCGCTCGACTCACCTCACGTACAAATGTTGTGGAGGAAAAATCCATCGTGGCGGTTTTAACATGATTTTGAAAAGCGGGATGTTCAAAGTCAATGGTGAATGTGACTTTAAATCCATTGAAGGGTTCAAATGCCGCCCATTTATCACCCTCTTCAACACGTACCGTGTGTTTAATTCGCAGATATTGTTTAGGGCAATCTTGTTCTTGCACGCCCGCCGATTGCAACAAAAATACAAAAGGACCTGCACTGCCATCCATAATGGGAACTTCGGGGGCAGTGACATCAATAATCGCGTTATCAATGCCTAAACCTGCAAATGCGGATAATAGATGTTCAACGGTAGAAATTTTGACATCACCCGAAACCAACGTTGTTGAAAGCGTGGTTTCGCCGACATTTTCAGGGGAGGCATGAATTGTGACTGGTGTTTCTAAATCGACTCGACGAAAATGAATGCCAGTATTAGGTTCAGCGGGATGCAACGTTAAATAAACTTGCTCGCCGGTGTGTAAGCCTACGCCTGTGGCGCGAATGGTATTTTTTAAAGTACGCTGTTTAATCATAACGTGAATTGCCCGTTAAAAATAACGCGCCCAAGTGAGCGCGTTAGTTGAGGGTTGTTTGCAGACGAAAAACCTGCAACAAAAAAGAATGCGTTTAGTCGGCTTGTCGTCTTAAAAAAGCGGGAATATCCAAGTATTCAATATCGCCACCTTGTTTTGGTTGTGCGCCAAAACGGGTTTCACGACCTTCGCCGCGAGCAGTTTGCGCCGAATGTTGACGCATCACCGTTGGTTTATCTAAACCGTCATAATTCATTTGACCGCTTGCAATATGGCGCGAAGTATTTACATTTTTTTGTGGCGATTTCACGGAAACGGCTGGTGTTCCCATCCCTGTTGCTACGACAGTGACTTTAATTTCGTCGTCTAAATCAGGGTTAATCGACATCCCAATTTTGATGGTCGCATCTTCTGATGCAAATGCTGAC
>JAQTOX010000014.1 GCA_028713055.1 Methylococcales bacterium
TGAGCATTTGTCGAAAATTGCACGTGAATTTAACCAAGGCAATTTTTCAAATCCTGTCAAGATTCATGGCGATAACATGGCTGGATTACACGCTCTACGCACTGCTGAAAAAGGAACTTTGACTATTATTTACAAAGAGTTACCTAATGGCGCACAGATTGACTATACTAGCGAAAAATCTGATTTAGTTGACGCGATTCATCAGTTTTTTGAAGCACAGTTGAGCGACCATGCCCGTCATGCAGTTTCAGGTCATACCAATCATCATCCCAATTAAAACCACGATTTAACTTTTCGGAGCAACCACCATGTTTAAACAATTTTTCGACCCTGCGACTTGGACTTATACCTATTTAATCGTTGATAAAAACAGCAAAGAAGCTGCGTTTATTGACCCCGTGAATACGCATTTAGAGACTTATTTGGAGTTTTTGAAACATCACGGTTTGAAACTGATTTATTCGTTTGAAACCCATGTTCACGCTGACCACATCACCGCAGGTGGTTTGTTACGCCAACACACGGGCGCAAAAACCTGCGTCAGTCAGTTTGGCGGCGCACAATTAACGGATATTGAAATTCAAGACGGTGATACTTTTATGTTGGGCGAACAACAAATTAAAGCTATTGCCACACCTGGACATACGCCAGGTTGCACATCATTTCTATGGCAAGACCGTTTGTTTAGCGGTGACTCGCTTTTCATTGGAGGTTGTGGACGTACCGATTTCCAAGGCGGCGATGCGGGCGCGTTGTACGATGCTATTACACAGCGTTTGTTTACACTTCCAGACGATACATTGGTTTATCCCGGTCACGATTATCAACAACATTACGTTAGCAACATTATTCAAGAACGCACGACTAATCCACGTTTAGCAAACAAAACGCGCGAACAATTCATCGAGATTATGAATAATTTGAATTTGCCTGCACCGCGTTTGATTGATCAAGCTGTGCCTGCAAATCGTTATTGTGGGTTGGATGAAAACGAACGGCAGCAAGCGGTTGAAATGCGTGATCTTGAAGTCTCTTTGTGTATGGTTCAAATGCAAACCGGCACCACAGGACAAGATTTAGTGGCATTGGCGAAGCAAAATATCACCGAAGTAAATGCCGAGATGGCACGTAAATTATTAGCCGAAGGTAATATCACACTCATCGATACCCGCGAAGAAAGTGAATTTTCAGCCGGTCATATTGATAACGCAACGCTGTTACCGCGCGGTTTATTGGAATTTAAATTAAATACTATTCCAGAAATGGCAGATAAGTCGAAAGCTGTGCTAATTTATTGTCGCACTGGTGGACGTTCTGCGCTAGCCGCGCAAACTTTGCAAACGTTGGGCTATACCAATGTTTTATCGTTGGCGGGTGGTTTTGAAGCTTGGAACAAATAACAAAATAAAAATAAAAACGAGGATTTGAATATGACACAGCATCACACTTTGTTAATCGTTGGCGGCGGCGCAGCAGGCGTTTCAGTTGCAAATAATATGCGTCGCATAAATAGCGATATTGACATCGCAATCATTGAGCCGAGCGAAAAACACTATTATCAAGCGGCATTCACGATTATCGGCGGCGGTGAATCGACGTTAGCGAAACACACTCGTAACGAAGCGGATTTAATTCCAGCGAGCGTGAAATGGATTAAAGAATTTGCGGATACTTTTCAACCCGAAGCGAATACCGTTACGCTCAAATCAGGCGACGTAATTAGTTACGATTACTTGGTGGTTTGTCCAGGTTTTCAAATGGATTGGCACAAAATCGCTGGTTTAAAAGAAACGTTAAACAAAAATGGCGTGTGCTGTAATTATTCGCCCGACACGGTGGAATACACGTGGGAATGTATTAAAAATCTGCAATCGGGACGGGCGTTATTCACGATGCCTGCAATGCCAATAAAATGTGCCGGTGCGCCACAGAAAATTATGTACATGGCAGCGGATAGATTTCGTAAAAAAGGCATTGCCGACAAAATTAGCGTTGAATTTTTTAACGTTGGCGCGGCGATGTTTGGCATTCCATTTTTTGCAAAAGCGTTGGTGAAAGTCGTCGAAAAATATGGCATTAAAACGAATTTTGGCTATAACTTGATTGCAATTGATGGCGAAACGAAAACGGCGACGTTTGAATTTACGGATAGCGAAGGCAATAAGAAACAAGCTATCGAACACTTCGACATGATTCATGTCACACCACCACAAAGTGCGCCCGATTTCATTAAAACAAGTCCGCTCGCCAATGTCGATGGTCGTGTTGATGTTCATCCGAATACCTTGCAACACAACAAATTCACCAACATTTTTGGTTTAGGTGATGCGGCTTCGACGACGAACGCTAAAACGGCTGCTGCCGTTCGTAAACAAGTGCCTGTAGTGGTCGATAACATTTTGCGGCTGATTAAAGCGGAAGCCCTCAAAGGTGATTACGATGGTTATGGTTCATGTCCATTAGTAACGTCGTTGAATACAGTAATTTTAGCGGAGTTCAGTTATGACGGAAAAATTACGCCATCGTTTCCATTCTTAGATCCACGTGTACCACGTTGGATTTGGTGGATAGGTAAAAAAATCGGTTTCCCGTGGATGTATTGGGACTTGATGATTCGTGGTATTCGTTTCGATATTCCGAATAAAGCCAGTTACGCGAAAAAGTTTGTGGACGAAAACTAATTGTGTCTTTTTTCCCAATTTTCGACTGGCTAAAGACTTACCGTCGAACTGATTTTTACAGCGATGTATTTGCGGGTGTAATTACAATGATTTTGTCGGTACCTCAGGGGATTGCTTACGCATTGCTCGCTGGGTTGCCGCCAGAATTTGGTTTATATGCGAATATTTTGCCGCCGTTGGTTTATGTAGTTTTAGGTACAAGCCACACGCTCCGCGTTGGTCCTGCGTCAATTGGGGCAATTATGATTGCCAGCGCGTTGAATTTGCCCGAAGTTAGCCAACTTGGAAATCCATTGCAAAGCGCGGTGATTCTATCGGCTGAAAGTGGCGTGATTATGTTGCTGATGGCGATGTTTCGAATGGGAAAATTGGTAAATTTTATCAGTCATCCCGTTTTAACTGGCTTTGTCAGTGGTGCTGCAATTCTGATTATCGAGAGTCAATTACCGCAAACATTGGGGTTAAAATCACCTGTTTGCGGTTTCGACTTAAATTGTTATGAAACCTATTTTCAACGTGTGAATTTCACGACTTTGTTAATGAGTTTAGCCGTATTCGCGATATTGCTTTTTTTTAAAAAACCACTTTCGGTATTGTTGAGAAAAATTGGTGTGTCGGTAACATTGACCAGCGCAATTGCAAAATGTGGTGCAATTATCGCGGTAGTTTCAGCAACGCTTGCCGTCACGTATGGGCAGCTAGATGTTGCGATTGTAGGTGATATACCAGCGGGATTACCAAATTTAAGCATTGATTTCATCGATATGATGAGGTGGAAAGTATTATTGCCATCGGCGACATTTATTGCCTTGATTGCTTACGTTGGAAGTGTTGCAGTTGCAAAAGTGATGGCGAATTTGCGTGGTGAAAAAATCGATTCAAATCAAGAATTGATTGCACTGGGTATGGCAAACTTTGTGGCAGGCATGTCCGGTGGAATGCAGGTTTCAGGTGGTTTTAGTCAGACCATGGTGAATTTTGCAGCTGGCGCACGAACACAAATTTCAACCGTAATTGGAGTAATAATTTTATCTATTACGGTAATATTTTTTAGTTCTTGTTTTAGCAATATCCCAAAGGCATCGTTGGCAGTGATTATCTTGGTGGCAATTGTGCCATTAGTAAAAATAAAAAGTATTTTTCACTCTTGGCACTACGATAAAGGTGATGGAATTGCTGAGGCGATAACGTTGGTTGGCGTGTTATTTTTGGGGCTTGAAGAAGGAATTACGCTGGGAATCTTTTTAACGTTTATCAGTCTGTTACGCAAAACCAGCCACCCACATATTGCAGTATTGGGGCGCATTCCAAACACACCATATTATCGCAACATCAAAAATCATTGCATGGATTGCTTAGAAATTTGGGATAACTTGCTGTTGCTACGCATTGATGAAAGTATTACGTTTGCAAATATCAATTTTATTGAAGAATTTATGACGGCTGAATTGAAAGCCGCGCCGAAAACGAAACACGTTGTATTAGTTTTTACATCGGTAAGTGATATTGATATGACAGCATTACAAGCCTTAGAACAGATGAATATCAACTTAAAAGACGTGGGAATTAGTTTTAATCTCGCAGAAATAAAGCATTTTGTATTGGTAAAACTAGAAAAGAGTCATCTTCTTAATCAATTGAATGGCAAAGTTTTTTTTGATACAGAAGCTGCTGTTAATTCGCTGATTTAAACAGGAAAGAATATGAAGAAGAAATTAGCAATGATTGCATTATTAAACGTACTCGTAGCATGTAACGATATGCAGCAATCAAAACCAGCAACATCTTCGATAACAAAATATACAGCAACCTCTGTTTTGCTGACTGGAAAAACAGAGGTGAAATCTGGCAATGTTGAAGCCATCGACCGTGACCAAAATGTTATCGCTGTGGCGGTGGTGCAAAATGGACGTTATCAATTAGAAATTCCAGCACAAACAAAATTGCCAATTGTGTTACGTTGTGAAAAATTAGTTGCAGTCGTTGTTGATACAGATTTCACGGGTTATGACATCAATGCGTTAACCACCGCGATTGCCGAGAAAGCCAAAGCCTTAGGGGGTTATACGCGCCAAAATATGATTGTTGCGGCAAGTAATAGTGTGAATACACCTGATGCAAATAAAACCAGTACCGGTTTTCGCGGCGACCCAACTTCACAATATGGTGGTTGGCACTAAAAATGACTGAAAAAAATCGCAAAAAATTCTTCGAAATAAATCTGGCACAAACCAAATGTCTCGCAGTCTTTTCCATTTTTGCAATTATTGGTTTTGGACCTATTTCGCCGGGTTGTTTGATAGGGATGTCTATTGTTTTGATGAGACCAATGTGGTTTTGGAATTTGATAGGTGATTTGTATGATAATCCGCAACCCTATCAACTCAGTTTCTCGACTGAATCAAAGCAAACAAGAAAGAAGGTTTTTTTATGTTTGCTTTGTTTATTCATTATTGATATTGCCCCTGTTCCCGTTACACCAGTCGTTGCTTTTTGTATCATTTTAAGCAGACCGTTATGGTTCTATCAGCTGGTTGCAAAAATTTATGGTCAACACGACTGACTTCGTTTTTTCCCAACTGGCAAAGAATCCAAATATGACGAAACACCAACAGACCATTGTTGGTTATTTCATTAACGAAAGCTCTAAAGTCATAACTCGCCGTCCCCAACATTTTAAAACTATCTTATAGTTCGTTAGCTATATGCTTATCAGAGCTTACTTGTTTATTTTTAGCACTACTGTTAGTTGGCACGATTTACAATAATCAAACTGTCGGTATATCAACATATAATCAACAATAGATGCTTCTTAAAGCGCGTGGAAATACCAAAGATGTAGAACACTATAGCGTTTAGTAGTTCATGACAAGTCAGGGTTGTTGGCATTAAGTTGGTTATCGTGTAATCTATGCGCCTACTCAAAGGGGGCGACATGGCTTCGACGTGGGTAGCGAAACCTAGAGTGCATGTCGAGGACAGTACACCTCGTAAATCCTACTGAAACTTAAGTATTCGCAAATGACGAAAACTACTCAATGGCTCTAGCTGCTTAATAACAGCACCATTCCTTTGACCATCTGTGCTTATGCGGGTGGAGTTCAAATACTTCGGTAAGAGAACGCTCAGAGGTCATTTACATAAGATCGCGCTGAAGTCTGTCCGGTATGGATGCGCTAAAACCCTACGGAATCGTTGGTGACTTTTTTGGCTCGTCGGAATGTCACTGACTAAATCAAAGAACGAGATAAGCATGTAGACCTTGTGGCGGAGTGCTTACGGACGGGGGTTCAATTCCCCCCGCCTCCACCAAATATAGATTCAAAGACGTTTATTAACGTTCACAAAGTCGCAACTTGAAAGGGTTAGCGGCTTTTTTATTGTTCATTAGTGTTCAACGAAATTCATTTACATACCGACATTTGAGGCGGTATATTTGGCGGTATATCGTAATTTCACAAAGTTGATACCGTCATGCCCTTATCAGATACCGCCATTAAGAACGCAAAACCCAAAGACAAGCCTTACAAACTCACAGACGAGAAAGGAATGTTTCTGTTGGTTAACCCCAATGGTTCTAAATACTTTCGTTTAGATTACAGATTTGACGGCAAACGTAAAACCTTAGCCTTAGGCGTTTATCCTGAAATCAGTTTGAAACAAGCACGCGATAAACGTGACGATGCAAAACAACAAATTGCCAACGGTATCGAACCAAACGAAAACAAAAAGGCGGTTAAATTGGCGCGTATTGATGCCGCGTTGAATAGCTTTGAAGTGTTGGCGCGTGAATGGTTCGAGCGCAACATGGCGGATAAATCAGAAAGCCACCAAAAAAGAACCTTAGGAATGTTAGAGCGTGACGTTTTGCCATTCTTAGGTAGCAAGCCGATAGCCGATATTAAAGCCCCCGAATTATTAGCCACACTGCGAAGAATTGAAGAGCGTGACGCGGTTGAATCCGCACACAGAACATTGCAGATATTCGGGCAAATCACACGCTATGCAATCGCAACAGGTCGTATCGAGGTGGATATATCGCCGTTTTTGCGCGGTTCATTGCGGGTTGTTAATGGTGGTCATTTTGCGGCAATCACAAACCCTAAAGAATTAGGCGCATTGCTTAGAGCAATAGACGGCTATACAGGTTCAATCATCGTTAAAACCGCCTTGCAAATCGCGCCACTGGTGTTTGTTCGCCCTAGTGAATTACGCGGGATGGAATGGGAACACATCGATTTTGACGCGAAAGAATGGCGGTATTTGGTCACGAAAACAAATGTTCAACACATCGTGCCATTATCCAAACAGGTCATTGATGCAATCAACGAATTAAAACCATTAACAAGTCATGGTCGTTTTGTGTTCCCTAGTGAAAGAACCCCAGACGGTTCACGCTGTATGTCAGACGTTGCGTTATTGGCGGCATTACGGCGCATGGGATTTAGCAAAGACGAAGTGTCGATACACGGATTTAGAGCAACGGCTAGAACGTTACTTGATGAGGTTTTAGGCTTTCGACCTGACTTTATCGAACATCAATTAGCACACGCTGTTCGTGATCCAAACGGCAGAGCTTATAACAGAACAGCACATTTAGAAGAACGTCGGAAAATGATGCAAGCGTGGGCGGATTACTTGGATAACCTAAAACTTGTTGGCGTGGTTATCCCATTTAGCAAGGCGGCTTAGTGCTGAGTTTAAAAAACACAATTTGAAAATTAACCAACAGGATTAACCAACATGAGTGCAACCGTTTTAAACATTCACGAATTTTATAACGAACTCAAAAACGCGGGTTTCAATGAACAACAAGCTGAAGTAATCGCCAACATTCAAGGCAAAACAGCAAACGCGGCAATTGAAAAATCACAGGCAGATATTGCTCAAGTCAAACATGAATACCGACTTGATGACATTACCACCAACAAAGATTTAGACGCGCGGATAAAAGAAACTGAATTAAAAATTGAGTTGGTGAAAGCTGATTTACAACGCGATATTGAAAGCGTAAGAAAAGAAATTGAAATTGTACGGAAAGAAATATCAGATTCAAAAAACGATTTGATTAAGTGGTTTGTTGGTACTGCATTTGCCATTGCATCAATCGGCTTTATGTTCGCGCGGTTTTTTACGCATGGCGTACTTTAAAGTTTTGAACATGATTTTAACCTTCGAAAACCCAATAACTAAGCCTAGCTCGACGGGGCAACAAGTCGGACACCTTTACCGATTGGCTTAGTTTTCTTTTTAAAGGTTTGGCACTGAAAAGGGGTGTAGATAATGGCAGAGGAACTTGATGTTAGCTGGTTTGATTTAAGCAAATATGATGCGCTTGCTGAGTTGGATTTAGTCGGGTGGCGCGACCTGTTGGAAGTACGAAATTTTATCAATGTTAAATTTCTTCGTTGAAGAATGTAATCAGAGATTTCTAGCCTACTTATCAAAACAAGGTGCAAACCGATATTTGAATATCGATGCTTACAATACAACGAGTGCAATTCATGATTTAGATAATTTGGTTTGGGATATACGACGTTATTGTCAATACACACAAAATCATTTAGATGGGCTGCGAGCGGCTCAAGTTTCAGACATTAACAAAGATTTTTACAAACAAAATAAGTACAAATTTCATCTAAATCATGAGGGTAAATTAGAGGAAGTTATAAACGAAAAACCGAGTGATTTGAAAAGAAAGGCTTTGTTATGGGCAAATTTTTGTTATAGGACTAAAAAGCATAAAACTATCACGCACAATACTTTTAGTTCAATCCAAATAGTACCTGAGTGGACAGAAGAAATAGGTGATTACGTCAAAAAATAGAGTCACGCTTTCCCATGCAAAAAATTCGAACATCACGTCTTACTACCAATGCGTGTCATCTCGGTCGAATTGATTTTCAAAGTAAGGCGTTTGTGGCATTTGTTGTAACTCCTCACGACGTTGCCGCCAACGATTATCCTCGCGAGTTTGTTTGTCATGGGGACGAAAATTTTGTGGTGGTTGCATATAAATTTGAATCGGTGGGAGTTGTTGATAATTTTGCTGGTAGCGTGGCACTTGAATAGAACGCTGTTCATAACGTTCACTTTCATACCACTCCTGCTGTTTACGACGCGGCTCATGCTGTTCATCATCTTCGCTTGAGTATTCATGAGCATAACGCTCGTCAGCATTCACATTTAGCGCAATAACTCCGAAACAAAAAACTGCAATTAAATTTTTCATCATCTACCCCATTTATTTTGTCAAAACTTAAGCACATTACGGCTTATAATACGCGCCACTTCTACTTTTTTACACACACTTTTCAGGCGCAATCATCAATGGAAAACTTTACCGCCGGTCAACGCTGGATTAGCAACACGGAATCCGAATTAGGTTTGGGACTAATTCTCGAAACAAGCTTTAATCGAGTCAGTATTTTATTTTTAGCGTGTGACGAAAAACGAATTTATGCCGTTGATAATGCACCGTTAACGCGCGTGCGTTTTTCAATCGGCGACAACATCGAATCAGTCGATGACGAAAAATTAACAGTTTTAAAAGTAATCGAAAACGAAGGCATTTTGACTTACGTTTGCACAAACGAGGACGGTGAAACCGTCGAACTCGAAGAAATGGATTTAAACCATCACAGTCAATTCAACAAACCGCAAGAACGTTTGTTTACAGGACAAACCGACCCCAATGCGTGGTTTTCATTGCGTTACGAAACGTGGCAACGTTTGCAACACCACGCCCAATCGCCTGTAAAAGGTTTACTCGGTGGACGCGCCGCGTTAATTCCACATCAGATCTTTATCGCTCACGAAGCTGCGAATCGTGCCGCTCCACGTATTATGTTGGCGGACGAAGTTGGATTAGGGAAAACGATTGAAGCCGGTTTGATTTTGCATCACCGTTTACTTAACGGCTTGAGCAAACGCATTTTGATTATCGTGCCAGAGAGTTTGTTACATCAATGGCTGGTTGAAATGTTGCGCCGCTTTAATGTGAAATTCAGTATTTTTGACGAAATGCGTTGTTTAAGTGAAATCGGTGACGATGGTTTTGAAGACGAAGAAACCGATTTATACAATCAAGCCAATCCGTTTTTGTCTGAACAATTGATTTTGTGTAGCCAATCCTTTTTTTCACATTATCCTCAACGTCAAGAACAAGCCTTAGACGCGGGTTGCGATATGGTGATTGTTGACGAAGCGCATCATTTGGAATGGTCAGAACACGCCCCGAGTGCTGATTATTTATTTGTTGAGCAATTAGGGCAAATTTCCCCCAGTTTAATTTTACTTACTGCGACACCTGAACAATTGGGTAAAGAAAGCCATTTTGCCCGTTTGCGTTTATTAGACCCCGATCGTTTTTATAGTTTTGCAGCATTTCTGGAAGAAGAAAAATCGTTTGAACCTGTGGCAAATGCGGCGAAATCGTTGCTTGCCGAGAAACTATTAAGTGCCGAAGAACAACAAGCCTTAGCGACTTTGCTCAAAGATGACAATGTTTCTAAAGTCTTGGAAAATTTAAATGATGCAGAAAAATCAGCAGCAGCACGTCAAACGTTAATTAACATTCTGCTTGATCACCACGGCACAGGACGAATTTTATTCCGTAATTCGCGCCAAACGGTGCAAGGTTTCCCTGAACGTGAATACTTTGGTTATCCATTAAACGGCGAAATTAACGAAACCGATTTGCAACATGACGCACGTTATTTATGGCTAATCGAAAAAGTGAAGCAACTCGCGGGACACAAAGCATTATTGATTTGTAAACACGCTCAAACCGCAATGGATTTAGAAGAAACATTGAAAATGCGAGCAGGGATTTCGTCGGCGGTTTTTCATGAACACATGACGATTATTGAACGTGACCGCGCAGCGGCGTATTTTGCGGATGAAGAAAGCAGCGCACGTTTGTTGATTTGTTCTGAAATTGGTAGCGAAGGACGCAATTTCCAATTTTTACAGCATTTAGTGTTATGGGATTTGCCGACGAATCCTGATTTATTGCAACAACGTATCGGACGTTTAGACCGTATCGGACAGAAACACGTGATTCAAATTCATGTCCCCTATTTAGAAAACACCGAGCAAGCGATTTTATATCGTTGGTACGACGAAGGTTTGAATGCGTTTCGGGCGAATAATTCCGCCGCGCAACAAGTCGCAGATACGCTGAATGGTGAATTAAAAAATCTTTTAAACAGCCGTGACGACAGTCAAATCAGTGCTTTCATTGGAAAAACACACACGTTAAGTCTCGACATTGAAGCGCAATTACATCACGGACGTGATCAACTTTTGGAATTGAATTCTTGCCGCAAAGAAATCGCCGACAAATTCATTGCCGAATTATCCGACTACGAAAACGAAGGTACGCTGTGGGATTACATGGAATCGATGTTTGATTGTTACGGTGTCGATACTGAAGAGCATTCTGCCGACACGTTCATTTTGATGCCAAGCGAACATTTGCGTTGTGAAACTTTTCCACATTTAACCGAAGATGGTTTGACGGTGACAGTGAGTCGCGCTCAGGCGTTGGCGCGAGAAGAATTGCAATTTTTGACGTGGGAACATCCGCTTGTTACTGCATCGATGGATATGGTTTTATCGAGTGAAACCGGTAACGCCACGTTAAGTACCGTAAAACATCCCGATTTAAAAGCAGGACAGTTTTTCTTGGAATGCTTATTTATTGTTGAACACAGTGCGCCCGTCGAATTACAACTTAATCGTTTTTTGCCACATACTCCGATTCGCGTGCTAATCAACCAATTGCAAAAAGATGTGACAGTAGATTTTTCGCACGAAAGTTTAATGGATAGCGGCGTGAATTTTGATAAACACGCGATTACCGCATTTTTGAATAAACAACGGGCGTTGATTTTGAAATTATTAGCGTTTGCAGAGCAACAAGCGCAAATTCAAAAAGACACGATTTGCCAACAAGCCACCGCGACTATGTTAGATTCGTTGACCAACGAAATTAAACGTTTAGTGCGTTTACAAAAAGTAAATCTCAGTATTAAAAGTGACGAAATCGAAGATTTGAAAGACAAAACGCTTTTGATTCATGAAAATATCCAAATCGCCCAATTACGTTTAGATGCGGTGCGGTTTGTGATTACGCGCTGATTTTTTAACCTTAAATTTTTAACCCAAACCTCAAAACCGAGAACATATTATGTCTACAATTAAAACTTATGAAGGTCATTTTGCTGCACAAGGTGGCAAATTTTGTATCGTGTCATCACGTTTCAACAGCTTCATTGTTGAACAATTGGAAAACGGTGCAATCGATGCACTTATTCGCCACGGTGCAAATAAAGACGATTTAAATTTAGTCAAAGTGCCGGGGGCATTTGAATTACCGATGGTGGTGCAACGTATCGCAGCGAGCAAAAAATACGATGCAATTATCGCCTTAGGTGCTGTGATTCGAGGTGGTACGCCGCATTTTGATTACGTTGCAGGTGAATGTGTCAAAGGGTTAGCGCAAATTTCACTGCAATACGATGTACCAGTTAGTTTTGGTGTTTTAACTGTCGATAGTATTGAACAAGCTATAGAACGTGCTGGCACAAAAGCAGGAAATAAAGGTGCAGAAGCCGCTTTATCGGCGATTGAAATGGTGAGTTTATTTAAAAATCTGGAATTATCATGAGCAATTCGAAAAGTAATCCCAAAAGCAATGCCCGCCAAGCCGTTGCCCAAGCTTTGTATCAATGGCAAATTACGGGTCAAAATTTAAATTTAATTGAACAGTATTTCATCGACGAACAGTTTTTTATTGAAGGTGAAAAAGTTGATACCAGTTATTTTTCTGAACTTTTTCATGGTGTACCGCAAGATTTAATTGCAATTGATGCGCTATTAAGTGAATTCGTTGATCGGGCAGTCGATGCAGTAGATCCTGTGGAACGCGCAGTTTTACGGTTAGGCACTTACGAGTTAATTCACTGTATCGAAACACCCTACAAGGTGATTATTAACGAATCCATCAATATCGCGAAACACTTTGGCGCAGACGGTAGTCACCGTTACGTCAATGGCATTTTAGACAAAGTCGCACAAAAACAACGTGCTGAGGAAGTTCGCAATAAGCGTAAAACAGCAAGCTAGTTTTTTATTTCCCCTTGATTTTCAACCTTGCCTTCGAGAACGCCAAAATGACAATAGATTTTACAGATAGCGAACAAGTCGCCGCGTTAACCGCATTGAACATTGCGGCGTTGCCGTTTAGTCAAGTACCAACAGATGCCATTCCCGCGATTAGTATTCGCTCAATTTCAGGATTGCCAATTGAAAAACTCAGCCCATCACAATTTGATGCGCTGACTTCTGAACAAGAAGCTCAACTGACATATTCGCAAGTCGCTAAAATCACCGCGCCGCAATTGAAAATAATGAGTGGCGAAATGCTCGCAGCACTCAATGTACGTTCAATTTCGGGCTTAAAAATCCAGTATTTACCTACCGACACGTTAACTGGATTATCGCCTGAACAAATCGATGGATTGACAACATCACAAATCAGTACGTTAACCGCTGCTCAAGTTCCTGTTTTGAGTGATACGCAAATTGCTTCATTTAGTGCGTCACAAATTGCTGCGTTAAAACCAACGCAATTAAAATTGTTACCCATTGAAGATATAGCAGCAATTGATTTAAGTGCGTTGAGCGGTTTAACGTCCAAAAATATCAATAGTTTAACGACGGAACAAATGCACGCATTTACTAGCGATCAAGTGTCTAAATTTACAGCATCACAAATTGGAACATTCAAATCGCTGCAACTTGCCGCACTTGCCGACGATGCAATTCCAGCAATAACGCCATCCGCTATCACTGCGCTTAATAAAACAAATATTGCGGGCTTACCAGTGGAATTGTTGAGTAATCAACAAATAAACTTTCTTACACCGTTGCAACTTTCGGTGCTAACGACCGCACAAATTCAAGCATTAACCGCTGAACAAACTCAATCGTTTTCGTCAGAACAAGTAAGCGCGTTGAAAAGTACGCAATTGCCGTATCTTGGAATTGATGCCATTTCCGCTTTGCCAACCGATGCGGTAAACGGTTTCACGACAAAAAACATGGGGAGTTTGACCACGTCACAAATCAGCGCGTTAAGTGGCGAGCAACTTTCGCAATTAACCTCGGCACAAACTAGTGCGTTAACCTCAAGCCAAGTGGCTGTTTTAGGCAATATTGATTTATTAGGTGAATTATCAGCTGCTGCAATTAAAGGCTTAGTTAAAACCGTAAAACAAATCGATGTGACGGATTTAAATCCTAGCCAAATGAGTGGATTTACGTCAAAACAAATTGCTCAATTAACCACCACACAACTCGGAGAATTAAGTTCAGATAATGTTGCCGTATTACAAGCCTCGCAATTAGCCGCATTATCTTCAACACAAACCGCCGCTTTAACTGCTGGGGCGTTAGCAGCGTTACAACCCGCAACGATGATCAATTTCAAACCACAAGGATTATCGGTCTCACAAATTAACGCTTTATTACCCGAACAATTTGCCAAAATGCTTTCAGGGCAAATTGCAGCATTAAACAGCACTCAAATTGCAGCATTAACGATTGATCAATTTAGCGTGTTAAGTGCTGCTGCGTTAAAAGGTCTGGGAACTGACGACGTGGCAAGTCTGGATGCGGTTTCGCTCATTCCAGCAATGACAACCGAACAATTGACAAAATTAAGCACAACGCAACTGGAAGCCTTCACACCGACACAAGTGGATCAGATGACGCAAGCGCACTATTCGTGGCTATCAGACAAGCAATATAGCCTTTTGGATCAAGGCACACACGGTATTGAAACGTCATTAACGGTTAACGTGTCGGGTAACATTGGAACGTTAGTTATTGGAGCTGTGGGCAATCAAACGATTACAGGTGGTTCAGGAAACGACACCTTATCGGGCGTGGCGAATAATGACAACATCAGCGGTGGTGCGGGTGATGATTTAATCGATGGTGGTACAGGTAATGACGTGCTTAATGGTGACGCAGGCAACGATACACTTTATGGCGGCACAGGTATTGACACATTGACAGGTGGTGATGGAAATGACATTTATATTCTGGCTTACGATTCTGTTGTTGGAAATGTTGATACCGTTATCGGGACGTTTAATGGGGGTTCAGCCGATAAAATTGATACGCTCGTAACGGTAACTTCTGTCATTACTGCGTCGAATTCAATCGGTATCGTTTCAACGGATATGAACGTAACATCACTTAACACCTTGCTTTATAGCTTATCAGGCAATTCGTTTGTCTTTTCGACTTCAGCTGTGGTTGCTGCCGTTTTCACAACAACAGACAACAAAGCCTTTGTTGCTATTGATGCAGATCGAAGTGGTACATTTACGGCTGTCGATTATTTGATTGAAGTTACTGGCTCGACATTAACTAGCGTGACAACAGCGACTTTTATTTAAAAAAATCCCAAATCCTCCAACCCCCTTTTAAAAGGGGGATTTCTCCATTTTTAAAAACCCAATTATGCAATATCACGATTTACGCGATTTCATCGCCCAACTTGAAAAAAAAGGCGAACTCAAACGCACGCTTTATCAAGCAGATCCCCATTTAGAAATCACTGAAATTTGTGACCGGACATTAAAAGCGCAAGGCACGGCTTTACTTTTTGAACGTCCAAAAGGTTATAACGTGCCGTTGCTTGGCAATTTATTCGGTACGCCGCACCGCGTCGCGATGGGAATGGGTGCAGATTCGGTGAGTGCATTGCGTGAAATTGGACATTTGCTCGCGTATTTGAAAGAACCTGAACCGCCCAAAGGGTTTCGTGATGCAATGGAAAAAATTCCGGTGTTCAAACAAGTGTTGAATATGTCGCCCAAAATTATCAAAAATCCCGTTTGTCAGGAAAATGTATTGCGTGGTGATGAAATCGATTTAGGACGTTATCCGATTCAACATTGTTGGCCAGATGATGTTGCGCCGCTGATTACGTGGGCATTAGTGATTACAAAAGGACCAAATAAAGAACGGCAAAATATGGGCGTTTATCGCCAACAAGTTTTGGGTAAAAATAAAACCATTATGCGTTGGCTCGCACATCGTGGAGGCGCGTTGGATTTCAAAGAATGGCAAGACGTGTATCCCAATGAACCCTTTCCGGTGACAGTGGTTTTGGGTGCAGACCCCGCGACAATTTTGGCGGCAGTTACACCTGTGCCAGATTCCCTTTCAGAATATGCGTTTGCAGGTTTATTGCGCGGCAGCAAAACCGAACTTGCGAATTGTTTGAGTAATAATTTACAAGTTCCAGCCAGTGCAGAAATTGTTTTGGAAGGTTTTATTTATCCGAACGAAACCGCACCAGAAGGACCTTATGGCGATCACACCGGTTATTACAACGAAGTTAGCGACTTTCCTGTTTTCACCATTGAAACCATCACCGAACGTAATAATCCGATTTATCACAGCACTTACACCGGTCGTCCACCCGATGAACCCGCGATTTTAGGCGTAGCATTGAACGAAGTTTTCATTCCGATTTTGCAAAAACAATTCCCTGAAATTGTGGATTTTTATTTACCACCCGAAGGCTGTTCGTATCGCATGGCGGTGATTAGTATGAAAAAGCAATATGCCGGTCATGCAAAGCGCGTGATGCTCGGAACATGGTCATATTTACGGCAATTTATGTACACGAAATTTGTAATTGTGGTCGATGACGACATTAACGTGCGAAATTGGCAAGACGTAATTTGGGCGATTACGACACGGATGGATCCCGCTCGTGATTTGACGATTTTAGAAAATACACCGATTGATTATTTAGATTTTGCATCGCCTGTATCTGGTTTAGGTTCAAAAGTTGGGTTTGATGCCACGAATAAATGGGCGGGTGAAACCAATCGAGAATGGGGCAAAACGATTATGATGTCGCCCGACATCATTCAGCGTGTGAATGAAATTTGGGACAAATTGTGAAAACAGTCGCAATTATTGGTGCAGGTGCGGCGGGGTTAATGGCGGCAGAAATGCTTAGTCAAACCAATTTGCACGTCATCGTTTACGACGCGATGCCGTCAGCAGGACGTAAATTTTTAATGGCAGGAAAAGGCGGGATGAACATTTCACACGCCGAAGATTTTTCTACCTTTGTTACACGCTATGGCACACGACAAAAGCATCTTGAACCTTATTTGAATGCGTTTACACCGACAGATTTACGGGCGTGGTTAGCCGATTTAGGAATTGAAACGTTTATCGGTTCGTCGAGACGAATTTTCCCAAAAGAAATGAAAGCAGCACCATTGTTACGTGCGTGGTTACATCGATTACGTTCGCGCGGAGTTCAATTTTCAATGCGACATCGTTGGTTAGGTTGGAAAAATAATGATACGAAAAAACTCATTTTTGACACACCAAACGGTGAACAAGTTGTCAATGTGGATGCCGTGATTTTAGCGTTAGGCGGTGGGAGTTGGTCACGATTAGGTTCGACGGGCGATTGGGTTTCAATTTTGCGCGAACAAGGCGTGATTGTGGAAACATTACAACCGAGTAATTGCGGTTTTAACACGGCGTGGAGCGATTATTTTAAACAGCGTTTTGCTGGGCAACCGTTAAAAAATGTGCAGTTACAGTTTGGAAATT
This sequence comes from Methylococcales bacterium, assembly GCA_028713055.1. Classification (GTDB taxonomy): domain Bacteria; phylum Pseudomonadota; class Gammaproteobacteria; order Methylococcales; family Methylomonadaceae; genus UBA10906. The sequence goes on from JAQTOX010000014.1 coordinate 17,346, forward strand.
TTCAGCAAAAAGGTGAACTGATGATTACTGAACATGGCATCGAAGGCGGATTGATTTACGCGGCATCTTCGCTAATTCGTAACGCGATATTTGAAACTGGAAAGACAACCATTCATCTCGATTTATTTCCTGATAAAACTGAAGATGAGTTAATGGCGCGATTGAACAAACCGCGTGGCAAAACATCAACCGCGCAATTTTGGCGTAGACAATTGAAATTAGACGGTGTGAAAGCAGGATTAGTGCGTGAAATTTTGCGTAACGACACGCTAAATTCGTCTGAATTAGTTGTTCAAACATTAAAAAAATTACCCTTGACATTACTCGCTCCACGTCCGATTGACGAAGCGATTAGTAGCGCAGGTGGGGTTAATTTTGATGAGTTGAACACTGATTTGATGTGTAAAAAATTAACGGGCGTTTTTTGTGCAGGAGAAATGTTGGATTGGGAAGCTCCGACGGGCGGCTATTTACTCACCGCTTGTTTAGCAACAGGACGCGCTGTCGGATTGGGAATGGCGACATGGTTAGCCGAAAGTTATAACTGAAACATTGAGTTGCGTAGTACATAGACGTTATTTACGAAAGGGCGCAAAATGCGCCCTTTCTCATTTTACTATTTCCATTTTGAAATTATGACCATGAAATTCGTAGACCCAAAAACCGATATTGCCTTCAAAAAAATCTTCGGCAATGACGCACATAAAAGTATTTTGATTGAATTTTTAAACGAAATGTTAGAACTCGATTATCCGATTGAAAGCGTGGAAATTTTAAACAGTTACCAACCACCAAAATTCGAGGGCTTAAAAAACACCAGCCTTGATGTCAAAGCGAAAGACAGTTCAGAACGTGAATTTATCGTTGAAATGCAAGTGGCTAAAGAGGCATGGTTTTTACAGCGAGCGATGTTTTACAGCTCAAAAGCCTATAGTGGGCAACTCTCCATTGGAGAAAATTATCACAAGCTCAAGCCCGTTATTTTTCTAGGTATTTTGAATTTTGATACGTTTAAAACGAAAAGCCATTTTTCGCGGCATTTGATTATCAACCGTGAAAACCATGAACACGATTTGAAAGATTTGGAATGGAATTTTATCGAGCTGAAAAAGTTCAAGAAGACAGAATATGAACTCGAAACCGTTGCCGAGAAATGGATTTATTTTATCCAGCAAGCAACCAATCTCGATCATATTCCTGAAAACGTAAATACATCGGCATTGAAATTGGCTTACAACATTGCCGAGCAACATCAGTGGACAGCTGAAGAATTAGCCGTTTATGATTCACAAGAAATGGAAATTCATCGAAATCAAAATGTGATTGAAACGGCACGAATGGAAGCACTTGAGGCGGGTATAAAAGAAGGCATTGAGCAAGGTATTGAGCAAGGCATCGAAAAAGGTATTGAACAAGGTGAATTAAAAACCAAGCAATCCATTGCTAAAGGAATGCTAACTAAAGGTCTTGATTTAGAAACCATTACCGAATTAACGGGATTAACGCACGCCGAAATTCAAAATTTGATTTAGGGATGAGTCCGACAACCCTTTCCTTTTTCATTTAATTTACCGGAGTATTTCATGAAACAAGTCGCCTCATTACAGTATGGCGTGATTTTTAAAAAAGCCTTTTGCGATGTCGATGTTTTCAAAGGCTTTGTGCGTGACATTTTGGGTATCGAGCTAAACATCGACAAAGTGGAAACAGAAAAAGAATTTAAACCCGCCATCGGTAAAGTTGCGGTGAAATTCGATTTGTACGCGCAAGATAATGATGGACGTGTCATTGTTGAAATCCAGCATCAGTATTCGACCGATGACCATTACGACCGATTTTTACACTACCATTGCGTTGCGTTACTCGAACAAATTGAAAACGCCAAAAACTACAAACCCCCGCTCGCGGTTTATACCATTGTCGTTTTAACGTCCGCCGATACCAAACACAAAGAAGACGTTTTAACGATTGATTTCGATTTAAAAACCAAGGACGGTACCGCCTTAAACCTCATTCCACACAAAGTAATTTATTTGTGTCCGCGCTATGTTGATGAAAATACGCCGCCCGCTTACCGTGAATGGTTAGAAGTTATTTTTGACAGCTTGGACGGCAGCGTAGACGAATCGCATTATCACAAATCCGAAGTTCAAAAAGTCGTCGAACACATCGAAAAAAACGACGTTTCCCCTGAAGAAAAAGCCCAAATGATTGAGGAATATAACTGGGAAGAACAGAAGAAAACGGTGTTCACCGAAGGTGAAAAAGTGGGGATTCAAAAAGGCATTGAACAAGGTGAATTAAAAACCAAACAAAACATCGCCAAAGGAATGTTAGCCGAAGGACTACCTGTTGAAATCATTGCAAAATTAACTGGTTTAATGCACGCTGAAATTCAAAATTTGATTTAGACCAAGTCAAACAACCTTTAATTTATCGGAGTATTTCATGAAACAAGTCGCCTCATTACAGTATGGTGTGATTTTTAAAAAAGCCTTTTGCGATGTCGATGTTTTCAAGGGATTTGTTAAAGCCGTTTTGGGAATTGATTTAGAAATCGATGTCGTCGAAACAGAAAAATCTTTTAAACCCGCCATCGGCAATGTCGATTCACGTTTTGACTTATACGCCCAAGACGAAAAAAATCGCATTATTGTTGACATTCAACACGTCCGAAATCGAGACCATTACGACCGTTTTCTGCATTATCATTGTGCGGCAATTATCGAACAAGTCGCCAAAGCTGAAAATTATCGCCACACCTTAAAAGTTTTCACAATTGTCGTTCTCACTTCAGGTGATAAACATCAAAAAGACGTTTTAACCATCGATTTTGATCCCAAAGATTTAAACGGCAACGGTGTAAATGAAATTTCTCATAAAATTATTTATCTTTGCCCAAAATATGCGAATGAAAACACGCCAGCCGCTTACAAAGAATGGATGGACGCTATTCAAGATACGTTAGATGGCAAAGTGGAAGAATCGAATTATCACGAATTGCTAATTCAAAAGATTTTTGATGCGATTGAAAGTGACCACATTTCACCAACAGAACGCGCTCGAATGTTTGACGAATTCAACAACCAAGAACAGAGGCAAACAGTTTTTACAAAAGGTATAGAACAGGGCAAACTCGAAGAAAAACGCCTCATCGCTAAAGGAATGTTATCCGAAGGACTACCTGTTGAAGTCATTGCAAAATTAACAGCCTTAACGCACGCCGAAATTCAAAATTTGATTTAAACTGAGCTCAACAACACTTTCTTTTTTTCATTTAATTTACCGGAGAATTTTATGGCAACAATAGACAGCAACACCATCAACACGCAACTGAATACAGGCACGAGCAATGACGATACGTTATGGGGCGGCACAGGCGATGACAAACTAAATGGTTTAGGAGGTGAGGATACAATTTATGGCGGTGGAGGGAATGATACTTTAGAAGGCGGTGCAGGTAATGACACACTAAGTGGTCAAGCAGGTGATGACACTTATCTGTATGGTGTTGGTTCAGGTAACGATACTCTTGAGGAAGGTGCTGATTGGTTTGGAAGGGGGGCAGACGGCACTGACCAAGTAGTATTCACTGGTTTAAAACAAGCCGATGTGAGTTTTGCTAAAACTAATGCCGGTAATAATTTGGTAGCAACCATTATCGCTACAGGCGAAACACTGAGCATCTCCAATGCCTTTTATATTTGTTATGGCGGGAACACAAATACCAATGTTGAATCATTTAAATTCACTGATGGCGTAGTGGATTTAAAACAAATGAACACCAATTACCTCGTAACAGCAGTTACAAATAATGACGATGTTATTTGGGGGTGGAGTACTAGAGACACGTTGAATGCGGGCGCAGGTGATGATGCACTTTCTGGTTGGGATAATAACGATGTATTGAATGGCAATACAGGTGCTGATTCGTTATATGGAGGCTCTGGCAATGATACGTTAGACGGTGGTGCTGGTGATGATTACCTGAGTGGTCAAGCAGGTGATGACACTTATCTGTACGGTGTTGGTTCAGGTAACGATACCCTTGAGGAAGGTGCTGATTCGCTTGGAAGGGGAGCAGACGGCACTGACCAAGTAGTATTCACTGGTTTAAAACAAGCCGATGTAAGTTTTGCTAAAACTAATGCCGGTAATAATTTGGTAGCAACCATTATCGCTACAGGCGAAACACTGAGCATCACCAATGCTTTTTATACTGGCGGAAACACAAACACCAATGTTGAATCATTTAAATTCACTGATGGCGTAGTGGATTTAAAACAAATGAACACCAATTACCTCGTAACAGCAGGTACAAATAATGACGATGTTATTTGGGGGTGGAGTACTAGAGATACGTTGAATGCGGGTACAGGTGCTGATTCACTGTATGGTGGCAATGGAAATGACACGTTAGACGGTGGTGTTGGTGATGATTATCTAAGTGGTCAAGCAGGTGATGACACTTATCTGTATGGTGTTGGTTCAGGTAACGATACTCTTGAGGAAGGTGCTGATTGGTTTGGAAGGGGGGCAGACGGCACTGACCAAGTAGTATTCACTGGTTTAAAACAAGCCGATGTGAGTTTTGCTAAAACTAATGCCGGTAATAATTTGGTAGCAACCATTATCGCTACAGGCGAAACACTGAGCATCTCCAATGCCTTTTATATTTGTTATGGCGGGAACACAAATACCAATGTTGAATCATTTAAATTCACTGATGGCGTAGTGGATTTAAAACAAATGAACACCAATTACCTCGTAACAGCAGTTACAAATAATGACGATGTTATTTGGGGGTGGAGTACTAGAGACACGTTGAATGCGGGCGCAGGTGATGATGCACTTTCTGGTTGGGATAATAACGATGTATTGAATGGCAATACAGGTGCTGATTCGTTATATGGAGGCTCTGGCAATGATACGTTAGACGGTGGTGCTGGTGATGATTACCTGAGTGGTCAAGCAGGTGATGACACTTATCTGTACGGTGTTGGTTCAGGTAACGATACCCTTGAGGAAGGTGCTGATTCGCTTGGAAGGGGAGCAGACGGCACTGACCAAGTAGTATTCACTGGTTTAAAACAAGCCGATGTAAGTTTTGCTAAAACTAATGCCGGTAATAATTTGGTAGCAACCATTATCGCTACAGGCGAAACACTGAGCATCACCAATGCTTTTTATACTGGCGGAAACACAAACACCAATGTTGAATCATTTAAATTCACTGATGGCGTAGCAGACCTAAAACAAATTAACACTCAACTAACAGATGCAATTAGCAACACAGAAACTACCATTCAAACTAACGACACACCTGTTAAACCAACTCCCACCGTTAATGTTAATAATCCTCCCACTGGCACAATCACAATTAGTGGCAATGCGATTCAAGATGAAACATTGTCTATTCAAAACACCTTGAACGATGCTGACGGATTAGGCGCGTTCAGTTATCAATGGTTACAAAATGGCAAACCAATCAGTGGTGCAACCCAAGCGACGTACACGCTTTCAGAAAATGACATTGGCACAGCGATAACTGCGAAAGTGAGTTACACAGATGGTTTGAAAAAGTTAGAAAACGTGACCAGTGCAGCAACGGCTTTAGTTGATGTAAAAATTCAATCACCGACTTATGCGTTAAGCGTTGATAAAACGGCGGTGAATGAGGGCGACACGGTAACGTTTAACTTAATAACCACGAATGTTGTTGAAGATACAGAAATTCCTTTTTCAGTTGGCGGCTCGATTTCAAATGCTGATGTTTTGGGTGGATTAAAAACAACCAGTTTTTTCGTCGATGCCAATGGCAAAGCATCGTTACCGATGAAATTTTTGTCGGACAAATTGACCGAAGGCACAGAAACTTTGACCGTTACATTAACTGACAATAAAACACAAACCGCATCGGTTACTGTCAATGACACTAGCCTCGCACCTAAACCGATTGATAACACCACCTCAACGCCTGTCATAAAAATTGATGGAGAACCCCAAAAAGGCGATGCAGGTAATAATTTGCTCATCGGCACAGAAAAAAATGATTCGATTTTAGGATTAGCAGGTGCAGATACATTGCGTGGTAATGCGGGTGATGATGTTTTAGACGGTGGTGTGGGCAATGATTTATTAGATGCTGGAAACGGGAACGATAAATTGCTCGGCGGTGATGGCAATGACACGTTACTTGCTGGAAGTGGCAACGATTCGCTCGATGGTGGCAAAGGCGATGATAAATTAGTCGGGGACAAAGGAAATGACACGCTCAAAGGTGGTTTAGGCGCAGATAATATGATCGGCGGCGAAGGTGATGATTACTATTTTGTCGATAATAAAAAAGATGTAGTCACGGAAGCCAAATCTGGCGGTAACGATACGGTTGAAAGCACCTCAACTTACACGTTAGGTAAAAATGTTGAAAACTTAATCCTTGCTGGTATTACAAATGACGATGGCATCGGCAACGAATTAGATAATCAAATTACAGGAAACGTAGGCGACAATAATCTGAGTGGCAACGCTGGCAACGACAAGTTAGTGGGTGGCGCAGGTGCTGATACGTTGGATGGTGGCAAAGGTATGGATACACTTATCGGCGGTGACGATGACGATACGTATTATATGAACAATGACAACGATAAAATCATTGAAGATGAAAATGGCGGTACACAAGATCAGGTGATTTCAACCGTGAGTTTTGAATTAAGCAGCAGTCCGAATATCGAAATATTAACGTTGTCGGGCGCAAACGCAATTCAAGGCGGTGGTGATGAATTCAATAATTTGTTGCAAGAACAAAATGGCGGAAAGGTTGCCAACGTTTTTGATGGCAATGTAGGCGACGACACCATTAACGGCGAAGGTGGTGACGATACAATTGAAGGTGGCGAAGGCAATGACATTATTGATGGTGGTGACGGTAAAGATGTCGCAATTTTTAATGGTGCATCAACGGATTATCAAATCACTCGTAATCCGGATACCGATGGCGTAGCGCAACTTGTGGTGGAATACAAAGGTCATGATGACAGTATTAACGAAGGCACAGATATTTTAACCAATATTGAGATATTACAATTCGCGGATAATGAAACAATTAACGCTCAAGATATTGAAGTCACCGTGACAACTTCGGGTGCAATGTTGATATTAACTGGCGTGGTATGATTTCTTAATTTTTCAACACGAGATTTTTATGACAAATTTTAAACTTTCCTGCCCCACTCCCTTACATTATGAACAAATCGTACTGGCTCACGGTGGCGGTGGACGGTTAATGCAACAGCTTTTAGATTCGACCGTTCAACCCATTTTCAATAATTCGCTGTTGCAACAAAAACAAGATTGCGCCGTGTTTCCAATTGGAAATCAAAAACTCGCATTTACCACCGATTCGTATGTGATTAACCCTGTATTTTTTGCCGGTGGCGATATTGGCAAATTAGCCGTATGTGGCACATTGAATGATTTAGCGATGAGTGGTGCGAAACCTTTGTATTTGAGTTGTGGCTTGATTTTAGAAGAAGGTTTTGCGATTTCAGATTTGAAACGCATTTTGCAATCGATGCAAAATACCGCGCAAGCCGCTGGCGTTTCAATCGTTACGGGTGATACGAAAGTAGTCGATAGAGGAAAAGGCGATGGAATTTATATCAACACCGCCGGAATTGGTTTGGTTGCATCCGAGGTGAACATTGCGCCGCAACGTATTCAAGTGGGCGACAGCATTATTATTAACAGCGATATTGCACGACACGGTATGGCGATTATGTTGGCGCGAGAAGGTGTGACATTTGAAAGTCAGATTGAAAGTGATTGTGCAGATTTATCAGGTTTGGTGCAGGAACTTATTGCGGCAAAAATTGATTTGCATTGTTTACGCGATTTAACACGTGGTGGTTTAGCGAGTGGTTTACTCGAATTAGCCGAAACATCGGGACAACGTTTCGCCATTCGAGAAACGGTAATTCCGATTCATGACGATGTAAATAGTGCCTGTGAAATTTTAGGTTTTGATCCGCTGTATGTGGCGAATGAAGCGTGTTTTGTATTGTTTGTCGCAGCAACGGAGACTGAAAAAACGTTAGCATTATTGCGCCAGCATTCTCTTGGTTTGCAAGCGCAACAAATTGGAACGGTTATAAATGTAGACAAAAGCGGTGCCGTGATTTTAGAAACGGCTATGGGTGTGAATCGCCAACTGATGTTGTTGAGTGGCGAACAATTGCCACGAATTTGTTAAATCGAACTAGAACCGCATTTCATCCGCTGCCAAAACCAATTCATCAATAAAATGTTGCCCGTAAAGCGGCAAGTAATTATTTTTTAAATAAGCGATTTTGGTTTTGGATCGTGGGATTAAATGCGATAAATCACGCGCTATTAAATCACTATCAATCATCGCATCGAATGCCATTCCTGCAATAATTCCAACACCCAATCCCAATCGAACGTAGGTTTTAATTACATCGGTATCTGCTGCCGACAAGATAATATCCAATTCGCTAACGGAATCTTTAAAGGCTGTTTCGATATTCGACCGACCTGTAAAACCAAAACTGTAAGTCAAAATCGGAAACGCCGCCAAACGTTCTAGCGAAATTTCACCTTCAGCAAGCGGATGATTTTTCGGAAAAATTGCGGCGTGATGCCATTCATAGCAATGCTTAACCGCCAAATAGGTATCGTCCGCTACTTTTTCAGTGCAAATCGCAATATCGGCTTTACCCGTGTGCAATTTGTTAATTAACTGTTCTGGCGAGGCTTCGTCCATGTAAATTCGCACGCCCGGATATTTTTCTCGAAAGCGCAAAATGGGTTTTGGCAAAAAATACTTGGCTTGTGTGTGTGTCGTCGCGACGTGCAAAATACCATGATTGCTGTCGAGATAATCTGCGGCTAATGTTTGAATATTGTTTTTGGCTTGGTTAATAGCTTCAACTTCTTGCATGATTCGCAAACCGAGGGGTGTCATCGCAATCAATTTTTTGCCACGCCGCTCAAACAACGGCGAGCCAACTTCCGCTTCAAACAATTGCAATTGCCGACTGACTGCCGATTGCACAATGTGCATCTTTTCAGCAGCTTGTGACAAACTGAAATTCGTTTCTTGCAAGACCCGCAAAAGTTCGATTTGACTTAAATTCATGTTAATTAAACCAATGTGCGTGACGAATTTTTAAATCAACTTTATCGCCACGATTGAGTTGCAGGCGTTTAAATTGTTCATTCGGCATTTCAGCATAAACTAATTTTGGCTCACCTTGTGGTAGATGTTTCGTGAGTTCGATACGAATCAACGAACCTAAATGTTGCCAATCTTTGAGCGTAATCGGCGTATCAGTTGTCGCTTTTGTAATTTCAATGTCGTGCGGACGAACGTGTGCGATTTTATTTTCTTCTAAAACGGGTAAACCAATATGTTCAAACCAATCAACGGTGTTATCTTTGAGTGAGAATTCGTTGGTTTGCCCAATAAATTTCGACACAAACGCATTCGCGGGATGGTCGTAAATATCAGCGGGTGAACCTTGCTGTTCAATTCTACCTTTGTTTAGTACAACCACTTGACTGGCAACTTCCATCGCTTCTTCTTGGTCATGCGTCACGAAAATACTGGTAACGTTTAGTTCATGATGCAAATTGCGTAACCATTGGCGCAAATCTTTTCGCACACTTGCATCTAACGCCCCAAAGGGTTCATCAAGTAATAATACCGAGGGTTCAACAGCTAAAGCGCGTGCTAAGGCAATCCGTTGACGTTGACCACCCGATAATTGGTCTGGAAAACGGTCGTGCAACCAATCGAGCTGTACGAGTTCCAATAATGCGTGGGTTTTTTTAGCAATTTCCGTTTCATTTGGTCGAAATTTTTTGTCTTTCACCCGCATTCCGAAAGCGACATTATCGAAAACGGTCATGTGTCGAAATAACGCATAATGTTGAAACACAAAACCGATGCCGCGTTGACTAACATGCAAATCTGTTTTGTCTGCACCGTTTAAAAAAATCTTCCCTTTATCGGCTTGTTCTAGTCCTGCAATAATGCGTAATAAAGTGGTCTTGCCACAACCTGAAGGTCCCAACAGCGCGACTAATTCACCTTCTGGAATTTCCAAATCAATGTCATGCAACGCTGAAAAATCGCCAAAGTTTTTGCTAATGTTTAAAAGTAAAATACTCACAATCGAATTCCCATAATCAGTTTTTTATAGGTTCAAATATAGAACAATCCCAAACATAAATAAAACGACTATATTCGATATGTAAATCTAATAATTAGATTTGCGATAAGTGTAATTTATTTTTTTGCACGCCGATTTTTCTCAATAATTTTGTGAATCAATGCGTCCGCACCTTTTAACTGATTGTCATAAACATCGGTTTGATAAGTGGTCATCGGAGTGAGCGGTTGTAATACAGACTGACCAGCCAAACGAGTATCAATGTGAACCGTTGCCGATAAACCTGGTCGAAGTGGATTTGCGACCAACTCCTCGGCTTTCAAACCAATTCGTACCGGTACACGCTCGGAGATATGAATGTAATTCCCCGTTGCATTATCAGGCGGCAGCAAACCAAATACGCTTCCCGTTCCTGCACCAAGCCCTAGCACGTTACCGTGATAAACCACTTTTGAACCATACAAATCCACAGAGATTTCAACAGGCTGACCAGGTTGCACATTTTCCAATTCATTTTCCAAAAAATTCGCCTCCACCCATAAATAATCCAGCGGCACGATAACTAATAATGGCGTTTCTGGACGAACTTGGTCGCCGAGTTGAATATTACGTTTGGCAATAAATCCCGATACAGGTGCAACAATTTCTTGTCGCATTTTGTCTAAATAGGCTTCTTTGAGTTTTGCCATCGCCTGTAAAACTTTGGGATTATCTGCCGGTGTCGTGTTTTGAATTAACGCTTCTGCACCGCCTAATTCCGCGCGAAGTTGATTCACGTCGGCTTCTTGTTCGCGCACTTGAAATTCGCTATTTTCGATTTGCTGTGCCGACACCACGCCATCATTTGCCACACCACGATAACGCGCTAAATCCCGTTGACTGCGATGCAAAATGGCTTCTTTTGCTGCTAATTTTTGGCGCAACATATCCGACTGACTAAACAACGTTTCAACTTCGCGCACACTTTCTGCCAAATTCGCTTGCGCTTGTTCAAGTGCGACTTGTGCTTGCAGCCCATCCAAACGCACCAACACATCGCCTTGATGCACATATTGCGTATTGTCGACACGCACATCGACCACCGTGCCACTGGTTTGCGCTTTCAAGGGAATAAGATTTCCGGTCACATACGCATCGTTAGTCACCACAAAATGGCTGGCAAACTGCCACCAATAAAATGCGTAAATCACGCTCAGTAACACGGCAAGCATCGTAACAATTAGCAATCGCGAATTGCGGTGTTTTTGAAACCCGAAACGTCGCGGGGCTTTTTTAACATTGACCGTTTTAGCGTGTGGATGTGTCATGGTTTTTTGCCTTGCGTAGAGTTGTTTTCATAGCCGCCACCGAGTGCTTCAATTAACCCCACCGATGCGAATAAATGCGCGGTGTGTAATTTGCTCGCCGTGAGTTTTTGTTGCAGCAAATTTAATTCTGTTTCAATCATCCCGTCGCGCGTACTCAAGCCTGCGTCATAACGTTTACTGGCAAGTTGTAATTCGGCTTGCGCGGCAGCTAAAGCGTGTTCTTGTTCGGCATCATGTTCAACCGATTGTCGCCATTGCACTAAATTGTCTGCCACTTGCTGCGCGGCGGTTAAAAGCGTGCCGTTATAATCTTCGACGGCGGCATCATAAGCGGCTTGCTGATTTTTTAATTCTGCGTCCAAACGTCCGCCTTCAAAAATCGGCAATGTCACTGTCGGCCCCATTCCGTAAGCAATGCTCGCACCGTGCGATAAAAATAAATCTTTAAGATTCAGACTGCGTAATCCGGCAAAACCCACTAAATTTACGTCAGGATAAAAATTAGTTTTTGCGACATGAATAAGTTGCGCGGCTGATTCCACACGCCACAATGCCGCAACCACATCAGGGCGATGCGCTAATAATCCCAGCGATAGCACATTCGGCGGCGGTAGATATGCCACGCCACGCGCTTCTTCACGCACACGAATGGTTTTCGCCCAATCAAGTTGTTGACCTGCAAGTGTTGCCAAATGATGCCGCAAAAGTTGCGCTTGGCTACGCACGCTGGTTTCTTGTTGGCGCAACGTTTCCACTTGCTGCTGACTCGCATAAACAGGGTCTTGATTACTCAAACCACGTTGCCAACGCAAAGTCACGAGTTGCAATTTCTCTTGTGCTTTTTCAGTCAATTCATGAGCCAGCGCAACATCTTCTTCGATTGAACACAATTCAATATAACCGCGTGCTATGGCGGTACTAAGCATTAACTGCGTAATCGCCAATTCCGAAGCCTGCGCGTTTTCTTTACCTAATGCAGCGTCTAATTTGGCTTTGTCTTTGCCCCACAAATCAAGGTGATAACGAAAAACAGCAGGGTCAAGATATGCGCCGGTGAAGGTTTTACCGCCATTCGAGCCATAAAAATCGGTTTCTGAAAAACGGCGTTGATGAAATTCTGCACTGGCATTGATGCTCGGCAACATGTCAGCCGCTTGAAAATCAGCGACCGCTTGCGCTTGTGTTAAACGGGCAGTTGCTGCGTGCAAACTGGGACTGTTTTTCAATGCGGTTTCAATCAAACGATTCAATTCGGCATTATGAAATTCACGCCACCACTGCGTTTTTGGCCAAGATTGAATAATTTTTCCAGCGTAACTCTCACCGTTTAACGTTTGATTGAGTGGCGAAAGAGCCAATAATTCTGCGCGTTTTGTGTCTTCAGGCAACCACGCACAACTGCTAAGTAGCAATAAAATTAACCATCCCATTCGCATGACTATGACTCCTCAATCAACTTTTCTAACGCGACTTGCCGCTGTGCTTGTTTTACCGTCAACACTTTAGCTTTTGGCGGATACGCCAGCCAAACTACCATTGCTAACCCTAAAAATAACCATGCGGCTAATCGAAACGTATCGTTTAAACCTAAAATTGCTGCATGTTGATTGGCGATGGCGTTTACTTTGGCAATGGCTAATCCGTCATGAAATCCTGCTGCGCGTAGATGTGCGACCACTTCGCGGCTTAATGAATCGGTCGGGGCAAAATTTTCGACCAATCGAATTTGATGAAATGCGGTGCGTCGTTCCCAAAACACACCAAATAGCGGTGATGCCACGCTTCCACCTAATACGCGTAACATGCCGCCAAGTTCGATAGCTTGTGTTTGGCGTTTAGTGGTCAAATCTGAAAGAAACAACGTAGTTAATGGCACAAACAAACCACCTAAACAAAACCCTTCCAATATTTGTGACCACAACGGTTGATTAAAAAAACTGCCCCGTCCAAAAAAATCATAACGACTCGTCCATGCACAATACAGAGCAAACAACAGCATATTGATAGACACCAATAGCCTCACATCAAAACGATTTGCAAGATGATGAATCACACTCGCCATGGGTTTGGCTAAAAAAATTAAGGGCAATAAAACGCTTCCTGCCAAAAATGACGTGTAACCAGCAACCGCTTGTAAACGCACCAGTAAAACCGATAACAAACCATAAACAATCATAAATCCCACACTCAACATCAAACTACCGATGGTGAAATTACGGCGCGTAAATAAACGTAAATTGAGCAGTGGGGAACGCTCGGTCAATTCCCAAATAATAAAATACGCCAGCAGTAGCCCGCCCAAAATTGACAAAACAATTAAATAGGTGGCGTTATACCAATCCGAATCCTGCCCTTGATTTAAAACGGTTTGCAAACACACTAGAGCCGTTGCTAATAATAAAAAACCTACGCCATCAAACGGTGTTTTGCGTTGCGTATTTTTTTCTTCCACCAATAATGCCCACGTTAGCGCGGCGGCAAAAAGTGGTAACGGTACATTCAAATAAAATAACCATCGCCAACCAAATTCATCCGCAACCCAACCACCTACCGCCGGGCCGATAGTGAAAGGGCTTAATGCCGCAATACTCCATAACGACACCGCAAACGATTTACGCGAGGGCGAGTATTGGCGCATTAACAACGTTTGCGAAAGGGGAATAGTTAAACCGCCGAAAAAACCTTGAAACGCTCGCCCGAATAAAAACCAAAATAACTCATCAGTCAGGGCGCAAAGTAACGAGGCAAGTGTCATGACGAGCATCGCCCCTAAATACAAACGAATTTCGCCGACAACTGTGGCGAGCCAGCCGCTAATTGGCAGTGCTAAGGCTAAGGCAATGAAATAATAGGTTTGCATCCAACCAGCATGACTGGGGCTTATGCCTAAATCGCCTGTGGCGTGCAAACTGACCGAGGCGAATGCGCCGGTGTTGAATAAAACAAGAATGTTGCCCAGTAATAAGCCGATGTTTAAAAACACAAACTCGACTTTAGTGAGCGCACGTTTAGTGGTTTGGGAATTATTGAGGCTGTCGTGCGTTAAGGAAGCCCACGCCGCGCGGTCATTGTCGTCAGTTTTTTTCATGTCGCAATCGCCTCACAAAAATAGAATCATACGCTATTTGAGTGCAAACGCTAT
>JAQTOX010000015.1:0-5900 GCA_028713055.1 Methylococcales bacterium
GTGGCTCAAAACGTTCTCGATGATCACCAAAACGAAATTGACACATCAATGCCCGCATTTCGGATTTTCTAAAACCCGCCATTAACGCTTCTTTTTCAATTTCGGTTAAATCGGGATGCCAAAAATCGATGATTAAAACGGTTCGCGGTTTATCGCTTCGATTCCAAACTTCATGTTCAAAAGAATCTTCAAAAATAAAAACTTCGCCATTGTGCCATTGCAACAATTGGTCTTTGACGCGCATTTCACAGCCTTCGGGCACATCTATGCCTAAATGCGCTCGTAATCTGAACGAATCAACACTGCAATGGGCAATGAGATGTGAGCCACCCGCTTGACGTGAAAATAAACAATCACCCCAAGGATAATCGAAACAATGATTAGGTAAACTTTTGACAATTTCGACAGTCTTTGGGCAGTATTTTTGAAAATCATGAATCGGTGTTCCCATGTAATACATTGGAATCACTGACCACATATTTTCTGCGGCTAAACCACCTTCATAACCTAAAAATCCACATTCAGCAGGGATATTTAAAATCTCGTCTCGAATAGTTGTGAACGCACTTTCAAGTTGTGCCGCCCACGGATAATTCGCTTTATCATGTACGGCTTGATAATTGAGACCTGGGAAAATCGGAAATACGTTGGGTTTTTGCATCTCGTTGACAACAGCGGGAATTTCACCGGCGAGTGTTTTTAGAAATGTTTTAACTCTATCCAATGACGCATCGCCGTTCATAATGGCATCCCAATAGCCACCTTGCTGCATTATTTGAACGATATTTTTTTGTAACTGACCTTCGCGGGTTTCACATTCATCTGGCACCATAAATAACTCCTAGTTTGTAAATTGTTGCGTAATATCATCATCAGAAATATTTTCCAATGCGTCGAATAAATCATTAAGTTGGAATAAATCGTGTTCTTTAGGCAGTTGCTCGACTGATTGAGGCGAATTTTTCGGTTCAATTATCAACATTTGATTCGCCAAATGTTGACTCAATGTTTCTAACGTCGGGTAATCAAAAATCAGCGTTGAACGTAATTTTTTGGTCGTTGCTTTATCTAACCGATTTTTTAATTCCACCGCCATTAACGAATCCAAACCAAAATCGAACAAACGTTGTCGTGGTTCAATAGACGTAGATTTTGGCAATTCTAACACCGCACAAACCTGTTCTCTCAACCAGTCATTTAAAAAAATTCGTTGTTGGTCGGCGGGTTGAGCGTTTAATTGTTCAATAAAACTTAACGCGGATTTTTGCGGCGTTTGAATACGAACTAAATTTTTAAGCAATGCAGAGGGATAATTTTGGCTAAATCGTACCCAATCAATTTGAATAAGTGCAACCTGTGATTCATTTTCACGCAAAATTTGTTGAAATGTTCGCAACGCACTTTGTGGATTGAGCGGCGAAAGTCCTTGTGCTTGCCAATGTTTATTTGAATTTTCTGATAGCCTCGCAGCCATCCCGACTTCACCCCATGGTCCCCAATTGATACTTAAGGCGGGTAAATTTTTCAATTTTCGATAATGCGCCAACGCATCTTGAAACGCATTTGCTGCTGCATAATTTCCTTGACCAGGTGCGCCGAGCAACGCGGTTGCCGATGAAAATTCCACAAAAAAATCAAGCGGCAAATGCTGACTGCAACAATGCAAATACCAACTGCCGTTTATTTTCGGTTGTGCCACACTTTCAAATCGCGACCAATCCAGTTGTTGCAACATGCCATCGTCGATTTTGCCCGCCGCATGAATAATGCCCGCTAACGGTGGCAAGGTGTTTTGAATGTGTTCGAACACGTTTTGAACATCGTGTAACTGCCCAATATCCGAGACAAAAACATCGATGTTAGCGAGTTGTTTTAACTGGTCGAGTTGTGGTTGCGTTTCAGCATTTGCGGCATGCAAACTACTCAAAACCAAATGCGTCGCACCTTGCGAAATCAGCCATTCAGCGAATTTCAACCCCAATCCACCCAAACCACCCGTAATCAAATAAGTGCGTTGTGGCAGAATTTGCCCAGCGGTATGCGTCAAGACAATTTTGCCACGATGTTGCGCTTTCGCCATGCAATTGAAGGCTTCCGTCGCCCGTTCGAGCGGATAAAGCTGCACGGGCAACGGTTTCAACACCTGTTTTTGTAACCGTTCGCCCAAATTTTTAAATAACGTTTGAATCAATTCGGGCTGTTGTTCACCAATTTCACCCAGTTCAAAAACGTGATAATCCACGTCGGGACGTTCATTTTGCATTTGTTCTGGTGTGCGAATTCCGAGTTTTCCAATCTCAATAAACCGTCCACCGTTCGCCAAACAATGCAAATTTTCATCAATAAAATCGCCCGTCAAACTGTTCAACACAACATCAACGCCTTTGCCGTTGGTTTTCGTCAAAATTTGTTCAGCGTAATTGGCGTGACGTGAATGATAAATATGCTGAATGCCTTGATTTTGCAGCATTTCCCATTTGTCGGGATGGGCTGTGGCAAAAATTTCTAGCCCATGAGATTGTGCGATTTGAATTGCCGCTTGACCTACGCCACCTGCTGCCGCGTGAATCAAAATGCTTTCGCCTGTTTTGACTTTAGCCAAACTTTCAAGTCCATAACTCGCGGTCAAATACGCCAACGGAATCGCCGCCGCATCAATATCACTCAAACAATCAGGCGTTTTAATCACGTAACGCGCATCAACGTTAACAAAATCCGCCATGCTCGACGGTGTGAGAACCGCCATCACCCGCTCACCGATATTAAAATCACAACCCTCGCCAACGTGTTCGACAATGCCCGCGCATTCAAACCCAAATGGAAGCGTTTGCGCTGAAAAATTCGGCTCTTTCAGCATTCCAAGCGCGTGCAACACGTCTTTGAAATTCAATCCACTCGCTGTGACACGGATTTGAATTTGTCCCGCCCGCGGTTTTTCAAACGTGGTCTCAACTAATTGCAATTGGTCAATGCCGTAATCATTGAGCTGTAGACGATGCGACTTTTGCGAACTCGAAACATTTTGGCGTTTTTGCAAACGCGGAACATAGCGTTGATTTTGACGATACGCAATTTGGTCTTCGGCAATTATTCGATTTTGCAGCTCTTGAATAATAAGTTGCGCTTCATTATTCGCGGATTCATCAGGGTTCAAATCGATTCGGAAACAATTTAATTCGGGATGTTCCAGCACAATCACTTTGGCTAAACCCAGCAACGGTGCTTGCAGTAAATTAAGTGTTTTTTGCTGAGGATAAATTGCCTGTGCGCCACGAGTTATCAAGGTTAACGGCGTAGATGCTTCCGCTTTTTTCAACGCTTGAACCAACAGTAATACGCTACCACAACTTTGTTTTTGAGCATTTTCAATGACAACATCTGCGTTTTCAACGTCTGAAAATTCAACTAAATTTTCGCTCCACGCATGAATAATGCCATCGAAATTTGGATAATCTGCCAGCAAATTATCGTAATCTGACGATTGCATGGGATTGATTTGTAAATTTTTAGCATCCATTTTTTGAAATGAATCGCCACGTTTAACAAAAATTGCATTTGGAAATTGCGTTTCAAATTGTTTGGCTAAAACTCCCGATTCGACAAAAATAAGCCAATTTTTATCACTTAAGTTTTGCTGACTAACCATTTCAAGCGGTTGATTTTGCCAACTAATTTCATAGCTATCGAGTGATTTTTCGTTTTGAACTCGCAATTGTTCTGCGCTAACAGGACGAAGAGTGAGTTTCTCAATGACCGCGACTGCTTGCCCATTTTTGTCGAAAATTTGCAAATCCGCATGATAATAATCGCCTGCATCAATAAGCGTTGCGCGACAAAAAACGGCTTCAGTTCCTGCGCGATAAAGCACGAATTTTTCTAAACCCACGGGCAAATAACGTTGTAAATTTTCGGTCGGTAAAGCCGCTTTCAACAATTGCAAACAGCCGTCCAACAACGCGGGATGTAACAAATAATTTTGAGAATCCGTCGTTAAAACAATCGAACCCGAAACGGTTTTATTGTCGATTATAAAATTGCGAATGCTTTGAAAACTCTCGCCATAATTAAGTCCTTGTTGCTGATAACTCGCGTAAAAATCTTTAACATTCGTAGCTAAATTTTCTGAAAATTCTGTCTTTACTAACGGATTTGAAAGCGGTTTTTCATCGTTAAAATTCAGCAAACCTTCGGTGTGAAGTGTCCAATTTTCGTCGTGTAACAGGCTTTCGGCACAACTAAAAATCGTAAATTTATAACCACTTTCGATAGGGTCTAAAATAATTTGTACCAACGTTTTTGCATCAACAATCAGTGCTTGTCGAATGTCAAAATTTTGGATTTCGAGGCATTCACTGTGAAGTAATTTTTGTCCCGCCGCTAATGCCAATTCGATATAACCGGTCGCTGGAAAAACAACGTGCGGCGGCAAACGATGATCCGCTAACCAAGCCGGTTGTTCTGGCGTGAGCAAGGTTTGAAATTGAACCATTTTTAACGCAGATGGAATTTTTGCACCCAACAACGGATGACCAGAATTCAGAGTTTTTGTGTCGGACTTTGTCGCGGCTAGCCAATAACGTTGGCGTTGAAATGGATACGTTGGCAACACAATTTTGAGCAATTTTTGATGATTATGAACCGCCGCCCAATCAATTTTTTCACCCGCCAAATAGCGCGACTCAATACTATTTGATTCAGTTAGGCTAACGTTTTCGCCTTTCAATAACGATTGAAGTTGTTGAATTGCTTGTGAAACATTTTTTTCAGAAAGAATTGAACGGCAATTAAAATGTTGTCGACCAACCGCTGCACTATAACAAACATTCGCATAATCAACATCTGGATTGCTCAAAAAATAATCTACATAACGCTGTTGAAGAGCTTTTAAAGCAACTTCGTTTTTCGCCGAAATCGGCAATAAATAACAGGGTTCAGACGCTGAATTATTTTCTGAAACAATCGGACTTTCTTCAACAATAACGTGAGCATTTGTGCCACTAAAACCAAACGCACTCACGCCAGCTAAACGTCGTTTTTCACCTCGCACCCACGCAATGGGTGTATCAACGACTTTAATTGGCAAATCCTTCCAATCAATATGTGGATTCGGCGTTCGATAATGAAGTTGTTTTGGAATTTGTTGATTTTGAAGTGATAAAACCAATTTAATTAAACCCGCAACTCCCGCCGCAGATTCCAAATGTCCGATATTGGTTTTAACTGAACCGACAAGCAATGGATTTTCTGTACTATGCGTCGAACCGAAAACTGTCGCCAGTGCATTTATTTCAATCGGGTCACCCAAAGGTGTTCCTGTCCCATGCGCTTCAACGTAATTGATTAAATCTGGGGAAACTTTTGCATTCGCAAGAGCTTGTTCAATCACGGCTTGTTGTGAAATTCCATTCGGCACAGTTAAACCGCCACTCGCACCATCTTGATTAACTGCTGAACCACGAATTACCGCTAAAACCGTATCTTTATCCGCAAGCGCATCGCTTAAACGTTTCAAAACCACCATGCCACAACCTTCGCCGCGCACATAACCATTGGCTGACGCATCGAAGGTTTTGCACTGTCCGTCACTTGACAGCATTCCTGCTTGTGACAACGCAACAAAATTTTGCGCCAACAACATCAAATTCACACCACCCGCCAATGCCAGTCGGCATTCGCGTTGTTTGAGACTTTGACATGCTAAATGCACCGCTGTTAATGAAGACGAACACGCCGTATCAATTGCGATGCTAGGACCTGTAAAACCTAGCGTATAAGACAAACGACCTGCGGCAACATTCAAACTATTACCGCTATTAAAATAGGCATCGTAACGTCCAATATCATCAGACAATTGCGCGTAATCATTTGCCGTAATTCCAACAAAAACACCTGCTTTTGTA
>JAQTOX010000015.1:5910-31398 GCA_028713055.1 Methylococcales bacterium
GCTAAACGCTCTGGTATTTGCCCTGCGCGTTCTAACGCTTCCCACGACGTTTCTAAAATCAAACGTTGTTGTGGATCGAGATTTGCGGCTTCGCGTGGCGAAATATTGAAAAACTGCGGATCAAATTGATCAACTGAATCAATGAATCCAGCACGTTTCGTATTTGTGAAACCCACTGTATTCGGTTCAGAATGATAGTATTTTTGACTATCCCAACGTTGCGGAGGAATCTCACTGACAGCATCAATACCCTGCGATAACAACTGCCAATAACTTTCAGGGCTATCAATACCACCAGGAAAACGACAACCTATACCAATAATTGCAATATCGTCGGATTCAGTGCGTTGTAATTGTTCTATTTTTTGACGTGCGCCTTTGAGCGCGTTGAGAATTCTATCGTTCATTAACCTTCATCCCGTAATAAATTTTCCAACGCACAAAGTTCAACTTCAATCTCTTCGTTCAATTGATTTGTGTCTATATTTTTCGTTTCAACTGTCAACGTATGCGCCAATTGATTTAAAAGAAAAACGGTCAAATGTTGGATGTTTGGGTAATCGAATGCCAACGTTGCAGGTAAATGCAAATTGAATAAATTGTTGAGTCGCACTCTAAATTGCACTGCCATTAAGGAATCCATGCCCATCTCAAAAAAACCACGTTCTACATCGATCGTTTTGTTATTTTTCAATCCTAACGTGTCGCTTAATTCAATTTTCAATCGTTCACTTAACAATGTGGATTGCTGATTTTTCGGCGTACGACGCAAGGTTTCAAAAAAACTATCTGTTTGCAAACTAGGCTGTTTTTTTGTTTTTATTTTGCAAAGATGCTCAAACAAATCAGCACCCGCATAACCTGAAAATAATTCTGACAATGTTGCCCAATTAGCATCAATAATAATCAACTGTGAAATGGGTTGAACTAAAATTCGTGGTAAATCGTTTAAAATTTGTTTGGGATTCAAAGGCTGAATGCCGCTTTGCGCTAATTCATGTTCTAAATCAACTGCCATACCTTCACCTTGCCACGCGCCTAAATTTAGACTAATTGCGGGCAATTTTTGGTGCTGACGATAAGCACTAAGCGCATCTAAAAAGTGATTTGCCGCCGCATAAGCCGCGCGTTCTTTTGCGCCCCAGATTGCTGCAATCGATGATAATAAACAGAAAAAATCCAACTCAAAATTTAAACTCAATTCATGTAACAAACACGCACCTTGAACTTTTGCTTGCAACACTTGGTAAAAATCTTCTTCGGTCAATTGTGCTAACGGCTTATCTGCCGCCACACCCGCTGCATGAATAATTCCGCGCAACGGTGGCAAATTTTCCAACTCTGCGGCAACACGTTTCATATCGGATTCTAAAGAAACATCGGCTTGCAATGTGTGAACCGAGCAACCTAATTGTTTCAACTCGTTTAGCGTTGTTTGATGTTCCTTGCCAGCAGCCCGTCGTGCCAATAAAACCAGATTCTTTGCGCCTTTTTCAGCCAAAGACTTGGCAATTTGCAATCCCAACGCACCTAAACCACCACTAATCAGATAAGTGCTGTTAGCTTTAAATTCGGTCGTGTCTTGCGTTAATTCATAAGGCAATAAACGTCCAACATAGCGTTGATTGCCTTTTAATGAGACAGCTAATTCGATATTTTTTGCGTTCAATTCTGCGACTAACGACGAAATATCAACATCATCACTTAAATCAATTTGTCCTTTAAAAATTTTGGGATATTCCAGTGCAACAACTTTTGCCATTCCGCGCAAGAGGGCTTGATTCGGCTGAATACTTGCGTTTCGCGTAATTAACCACAAACTTTCTGGCGACAATTTTTGCAAAATGTGCATCACGCTAAAACACGATAACGTCTGTTCCGATAACGCGTTTGGCAAATCCGATTTTAAATCCAAACTCCACAAATGAATCACTCGTGTCGTTGGTAATGACATAGTTTGTAAATAATTCAAACCCGAAATTGAGGGTTCAATTTCCCAACCTAAACCTGATGACAACGCCCGATTCGTTTGACCTGCAAAAACTAAATGGCATTGATGTCCCAATAAAATGAGTGCCTCTGCTAGTTTTGTCGCAACCCCTGTTTTATCTGCAAAAATCAACCACGTTTGCGATTCGGTAAATTCAGTTGCAACTAAGGGTGAGACTTGCCAATGCCATTGATAATAAAGTTGTGGAGATTTTTCAGTTTGCGGCAAATGAGATTGTGCGAACGTGGGTAACGTATCTAGCCAATAACGTTGGCGTTGGAATGGATAATTCGGCAAATTCGTTATACGTTGATGTTCGCTGACGCTGTAAAAACTGCGCCAATCCAGCGTAACGCCTTGTTGAAATAATTTAGCAACGGCGTTTAATAAAACATCTCTGTCATTTGCACCACGTTTTAAACTCGGCAACCACTGCACATTTTCTGCACCATTCGACTGTTGTGCCATCGATGACGCATGAGGTTGTGCGCCGATTTCAATAGCGATATGGCAGTTTTCAGCCAACAACGCATTTACTGCATCTGAAAAACGCACAGGTTCAATAATGTGTTGAACCCAATAATCTGCGGTACTCATTTCGGCATCAATACGTTTGCCCGTCAAACTTGAAACGATAGCGATATTGGGTTGACGATAATTGCAACGACGCGCCACGTCTGCAAATTCGCCTAACATTTCTTGCATTAACGGTGAATGAAAGGCATGAGATACGGCTAATGTTTGCGAACTAAAACCTTGTGACCACAGATTTTCACAAACAGCATCCAGCGCATCTTTTTCGCCTGAAATAACGTGTAAACGAGGGCTGTTATAACCAGCGATTACCACGTTTCCTTGCACGTTTTTAAGTGCTGCGCTGACCGTTTCAAAATCGGCAAAAACCGCCGCCATGCCTCCATTTGCAGGTAACGCTTGCATTAAACGACCGCGTGCAGCAATCAGTTTAATCGCGTCGGGCAAATCGAAAACACCCGCTAAACACGCTAACGCATACTCGCCAACACTGTGACCCAGCAAAATATCAGGTTTTACACCCCAACTTTCCCATAATTTCGCTAACGCATATTGCAACGAAAATAACAGTGGCTGCGTGTAACCTGTTTGGTTAAGCAAACTATCGTCATCGTTAAACATGACTTCGATGAGAGGTAACGGCAATTCATCTTTTAATAATTCAGCACACGCATCAAGGGTAACTTTAAAAATTGGCTCAGATTGATATAACTGCAAACCCATTTTTTTCGTTTGCGAACCCTGACCCGTAAATAAAAATGCAATTTTGCGCGCTTCTTTTGCAATAGCGGAATGCGTTTGTTGGATTTCATCTTGTAAACGTTGACGCAAATCGTCCAAATTAACTGCAACAATTGATGCTCGATATGCAAATGCTGAGCGACCCAGTGCTGCGCTGTAACACAAATTAGCGAGTTTTAATTTAGAACCTTCGCGCTCAATAAAACCGAAATAACTTTGCAACAATTCCTTTAAAGCCGCTTCGCTTTTCGCAGACACAGTAAAAACTTGAGTATCGCTGTTTTCTGTTGCAGTAGCTGTATTTTTGGCTTCGGATAAAACAATATGAGCATTTGTGCCACCAAAACCAAATGAACTGATACCCGCAATGCGTTGTTCAACTTCCCAAGGTTGTGTTTTTGACGAAATGTTAAACCCTGTATCGTCGAGTTTAATGAGTGGATTGCGCGTTTCACAATGCAAATGTGCGGGAATCGTTTGATGACGTAACATTTGAACGACTTTAATTAAACCCGCAACACCTGAAGCCGCTTCCAAATGTCCGATATTGGTTTTGACTGAGCCGACATTTAATTTAGGTGCTTGATTAAAAACGCTTAACAACGCATCCATTTCAATCGGATCACCTAACGGCGTGCCTGTACCATGAGTCTCAATATAACTCACCGTTTCAGGCTTAACACGCGCATTGGCTAAGGCTTTTTTTATTACATTTTGTTGTGCAGATAAATTCGGCGCGGTTAAACCATTACTTCGACCATCTTGGTTAATCGCTGAACCACGAATAACTGCCAAAACAGAATCACCATCACGTTCGGCATCGGCTAAACGTTTCAAAACCACCACGCCACAACCTTCGCCACGAACGTAACCATCCGCATCAGCAGAAAATGTTTTGCATTGCCCTGTCGGTGACAACATATTTGCGGCAGATAACGCAATCATAATTTGCGGTGACAAAATCAAATTCACACCTGCCGCTAACGCCAATGAACATTCTTGTTCGCGCAAACTTTGACACGCTTGATGAACTGCAACCAGCGACGATGAACAAGCCGTATCAATCGCTAAACTTGGAGCGCGTAAATCCAAAATATATGACAATCGATTTGCCGCAATGCTAAACGTTTTGCCCGTGCTGGCGTAAGCATCGATTTTGTCAAGCGAACCGAATTGCCATGCCACATAATCATCGGTGCTAATACCCACAAATACACCCGTTTCAGATTGCGCCAAACTTTCAGGCGCAATACCTGCATTTTCTAAGGCTTCATAAGAAACTTCTAAAATCAAACGTTGTTGTGGATCGATTGAATCCGCCTCTTTATCGGAGATACCAAAAAATTCAGCATCAAATAAATCAACAGTATCTAAAAGTCCCGCACGCGGCGTGTGAATTTGTGGAAAATCACTCGCATTCCAACGTGATGTGGGGATTTCTTTAATCGCATTATGACCACCAACTAATTGTGACCAAAATTCTGTCGGATTATTTGCATCGGGAAAACGACACCCCATACCAATTATGGCAATTGGTGATTGTTCTACACTTTTAAAATTTGAGGAGATCGCTGCTGTGGTGCCTTGTTGCAAAGTTTCGACGTAAGCCGCTAACGTTGAAATACTTGGGTATTGCCACAAAAGCGTTGGTGATAACTCCAATGTATTACCAGTTGCTGCTAAAAAATCTTCTAATTCGCCAACTAAACCAACTGCTAATCGTGACGAAAGTCCGTAAACCGAAAAAACTTGATTAACATCGATACTTTCTGGCGTAATTTCTAAGGATTGTGCAAGTTTTGAAACCAACCATTCGGCAAGTGTTTCTGATTTAACCGCTGTTGATTTGGTGGATATTTTTTGTCGCCATTGCGCGTGAGGATCAAAATCATTTTGCAAAAAGGCTTGTTTGCACGCTTGTCGTTGTAATTTTCCACTCGAAGTTTTTAAAATCGTGCCTTTTTTTAGCAACAGTACCGCATAAACTTCTAATTCATGTACCTCGGCTAATGCCACACGAATCGCCTGTAAGACAGACTGATAATCTTCAACAGCTTGATTCAATTCGACCACGATAACCAATTTTTCTTGATTATCGACTGATACCGAAAATGCTGCTGCGTGTTCAGGACGTAACGCTGAATGTGCTAGAATGACTGTCCATTCAATATCTTGTGGATAATGATTTACGCCGTTGATGATGATTAAATCTTTCAAGCGACCCGTGATAAATAATTCGCCAGCACGCATAAAACCTAAATCGCCGCTGCGTAAATATGCCCCTTTGCCGTTATCGGTATAAGCGTGGAACGTTGCTTTTGTTGCAGATTCGTTATGCCAATAACCTTGCGCGACAGCCTTGTCTTTTATCCAAACTTCACCGATGTCGCCATCTTCGCAAACTTTTAATGTATCGGGTTTAACAATTTTGACTTCCGTTACACCAATCGGCATACCACAACTAACTACTGTGCCTTGGATATTGTCGCTTTGGCGTTGTTCGGAACTTAATTGGTGTAGTAACGGTAACGTTCCAATCTGCTTTGTGGCGACTAATAATGTGGCTTCGGCTAATCCATAAGCGGGATATAAATTTTCTGCATGAAAACCACAAGCCGCAAATTTTTTGTTGAATGCGTCTACGGTTTCCCAGCGCACTTGCTCTGCACCATTACTAGCAACTTTGAGACAACTTAAATCAAGTTCTTTAATTTGTGCGTCAGTGATTTTTTCTAAGCAATAAGAGTAAGCGAAATTTGGTGCTTGAGTATGTGTACCACGATATTTTGAAATCGCTTGTAACCAACGAAGTGGGCGTTTCAAAAAAGTCAGCGGCGATAAAATGTAACAAGGGACACCCGTAAATAAAGGCTCTAGCAATCCATCGACTAAACCGTAATCATGAAAATACGGCATCCATGTGATACTGATACTCTTCTCGTTGTAGTCCCACGCTTGTTGAATCTGCGCTAAATGATGTAATAAATTAGCGTGACTCATCATTACGCCTTTTGGCGTAGCAGTCGAACCAGAAGTGTATTGTAAATAAGCCAGCGCATCGTTACTGATTTCGAGCATTTGCCAATCATCAGCTGACGCATTGTTTAAATCCACATAATCCAACCAATGTTCAACCGAAAAAGTTTCCATTGCAGCTTGAGTCGCATTATTCGATTGCTGTTTTATCGATTCAATAAGATTACCATCACTTAAAACTAGACTAGCTTGAGCATCCTTCGCAATGGATTTTAAGCGCGGCAATGTTCTTTTTAGGCGAACGGTATCGGGAGGTGGTGCGGGAATAGCAATGACACCGGCATAAAGACAGGCAGCAAAACCAATCATGAAATCGGTGCCAGGTGGATACAGAAGTAAAACGCGACCATTGGCAGGAACATAACGTTTGATGACTACCGCGCCAGCTCTCGCTTTTGCGTCTAATTCTGCATAACTTAAACAACCTTCTTCAACAATACCGTCTTTGAGATAGGCGTAAGCTAATTGATTAGGTGTTTGTATGGCTCTGTGACGAAACAGTTCCACTAAATTATGATAGTTCAACACTTTTCCAGATAAAAATTAGATGATTTTTATGATTTTTTGCTAGTGATTGCTAGCCTATGACGTGCTACAGCTCTTCCAGTGAAAGAGCTGTAGTTACTAAATCAGCAAACTGAACAAATCAATGACGCACTATTGATTTTCATAGCGCGTTATATATGACGATATTACTGACCGCCTAAATCTTCAGGATTCAAAGGCACTTTAATTATATCTGCCTTCGTAGAAGTTGCTGTGCCAGATGAGCCAGAATCAGTTGAAGTTGTTTCGGCAGGTAATGGATCAACGATGCTTAACAAATCGAAAATCAAAACACCGTTACCTTCTTCAACTGGCGTGTTAATGAAGTAATTGTTATTAGTCATTGCCACGGTAATGTTTTTACTAGTATTACGGAATACCACATTGTCATAGCCAGAAATTTGCCCTAAATGACCAAACCACCATTTGGTTGAATCCTCCGTTTGAAATGGCCAAGTTAATTTAACCATACCTAAACAATAAGACGCACCGTAAGCTGGTGCTGAAGGCAAACAATCATTCAATACTTCTTGATGCAATTTTTTATCTACCAATAAATCACCATCAACATAGGCTTTAGCCCATTTTGACAAATCATCCATGTTGGAAATCATCGCACCAGCAGCCCATGATACAGAAGGGTTAAGATACGTGATGACTTCTTTGGAATCCAATTTACCGTCGTTATTATAATCGCCCTGACCGTGTATATAATTTGATTGGATGCCTGGATCTGCTGGGAATTCAGTACGCATTAAGCCTAAACGATCGACTGTTTTTTCATGAACAGCTTGGATTACAGGTTTTCCCGTAATTTTCTCAATAATCAAACCCGCTAAAATTAAACCTGTATTTGAATATTTATACTGTGCGCCTGGCTCATGATTGATAGGTTGAGCATTAGATATAGCAATCAAATCACTCGGTTTATATTCTTTTAGTGGATCGTCTTGCAAATCTTTTTGCAATCCTCTAAGTGGATGGTCTAGCACAGCCTGATGAAATGATTTTTCTGGATGATCCGCCATATCTTGATTCATCTCGAGCGTTGCGGGATCAATCACGTAGTTATATAACCCCGTTCTATGTGCAATCAAATCTCGAATCGTGATTTTATCTTTATTATGAATTTTTACGTTTGGAATATATTTATCAATCGTATCGTCAAGATTTAATAAACCTTTGTCTGCAAGTTGCATAATGGTGCTGGATACAAATGTTTTGGTAATACTTCCTACACGGTGTCTGTCAGAAAAATTAAGTAATTCATTTGAATTTACACGACGCTTGCCCATCACACCACGCCACACTTTGCCATTCATATCAACTCTGATAATAGCACCCGGTTTGTGTAGTTCAGTAACTTGTTTTTTCAAAAAGGCTTTCAGTTTCGCCGCAATGACAGGATCGAACCCCTTGTCCATTGTGATTGTATTTGAATCATTAAGTGATTCAAGTGGACTTAACGTGACAGAACCTTTGTAGCTACCATCTGCTTGTTTATTGAATGAATCGAATAATAATTCGGTGCTATAGCGTTTTGTTTTGAAATCGAGAATGGGTAATGTAATACTTTTTCCGTCTTTTTCATCATAGACAGAATCAACGGTTATCGTATCGGTATAAGGTGCTGCTCCAGCTTGACTTAAACCGGCAAACAATATCGCTCCAAGCAATGCTTTAATTTTCATGTAAATAAATCCTAGTGTTTAAATTTGTGAATTTTTACGCCAAATCCAGACCAGTGACATTTTCCCGATTATCAGTGAGCTGCAAAAATTTGCAGCTCACTCAAGATTTGAAATTCAATCAAGAATCTTTGCAGTCGTATCTACAGATTCCGTTCTATGCTTTAGCTACCGTAGCTGTAGCAACAGGAGCCGCTGCTGCTTTTTCTTTCGTCATGATAGCATTCCCTTCTTTCAGCGTACTGCTATAGAACTCTCTAACAGCTTCAGGGTCAAAAGTTAAGAATGTGCCACCTGATTCAAAATGTTGAATAAATACTTTACCTACTGCATAAGTAGTTGCACCGGCCGTAATAGGCATACTTACAGCACCCAATGTACTACCTACAACTGGAATAAATTTCGTTAAACTTGCAAGCACTGGTGCCAACGAGTACGAAAACCCACCACCAATCAACGAACCTAAAATATTCTTTCCCTTACTTTCCATAAACGGAACATCGTACAAATTGCTTAAGCGTCTAAGCATATCAATTTGAATACCGGTGATACCAATCAAATCAAAAACTGGAATAGGAATAATACCTAAACCTGCCGCACAATACATACTTGTTTGAACGACACCTTCAGCATCTCTAGTACGATCCTGTGTACTTTTAACTTCGTTAGTCATAAGTGTATCCTCAGCCATTGTTCTTCTCCAAAATAGTGTTTAAAGTCATGATGTAACTCAAGCATCAACTACCTGCTCTCGGGTGCAGATATTAACCGTTACCGTTACTAAAAATCTATGATTTTTAATTCATCGATTTATTCACACCGTCAACATAAAAGCTACGATAAAGCTGTAGTCTAACTTTGCTCGAATGTGCATTTAAAGTCTGGCTGTAACATGTCCCGACTATTTTTTAACATACCAACCTTTTCAGGAAGTTTATTGATGACTAAACACAAAACGACACTTAAAAAACTTGGTTTTCGTTTCCTGATGTCACTTTTTAGCCTTTCAACGCCGCAAATTATAGGGGATTATCATGAAAAATCATAGATTACGACTCACTGTCACTTTCCCGTCAACACATAGATGGCATCAAAAAATTTTTAAGTCTTTATTTAAATCTAAGAAGCACTAGAATCTTTTATTTTGTCAGACCCAGCAATTAGAATAATGCCTATGATAGGTGTTAATAATAAAGAACCGAAAAAGTATCCCCAAAATCCAAACTTCCTATTTATTCCTAGACAAGCAATCGCAAAACAAATAGCGATATAAACAAAACTAACTTCAGGCATTTTTTACCTCACTCAAAAATAATCTAAAAACTACGCAATCCATTCATATCAATGGATTGACCCGCATCGTTTGAACTAATTAGCGTACCTGTTTGATGACGAACATCTGCAATCAACTTAGCTAATGCACTGTCTACTTGAAGTTTGCTAATCATTGACGAAACTAAAGTCGTTTCATATTGCAATAAAAACAACATGGTGTGACCATCTTTCATTGTTTGTTTAGCTAAATTATTAACTGTTGGTTGATAAAAACTGATCGCCTTTTCCGCCATATCTTTTGTAACCATATAACGATCCAATAACGATACATCAACATCCAAAGTCGCACTAATACTTCTTTCTAACTGTCCAATGTTGATAGCGGTTTGACGCTTCGTCATTTCTTGTTTTTTTAATAAACCTTCTTGGGTATTATTTTCGAGTGGATAGGCAAAACCAATTTGCCCTGATAAATTTGGTCCTGGAACATTGCGATATAGCGCACTTCCAAATGTTGTTGAACTTGAACCTTCGCTCAAACCTTGGTACCCTGCATTTAACGTCACATCTAACTGTGGCAATAAATCACGTTCATATTTTTTCACCATAACGCTGTTTGCTTCTTGCAATAAATTCATGGCTTTCAAATCAGTACGATTTTCCATCGCTTGCGAAACCCAATTTTTATTCAATTGACTAGATTTCAACGAAGCAGCTGAAAATTTTGGTAACTTTTCACTTGATACTTTTATTTGGCTAAAATCAACATAAGGTGTACCCATTGCCATAAGCAAAGCGACTCGTGCTTGTTCTAACGCTTGAATAGACGAAACAACATTTAAATGTTTGTTTGCCAAGTATGCTTGTGCTGCTTGAATTTCAACAAAATATTTTTCTTCAGCTTCTTTGATATGAGCAGCATCTTTTTTAATGAAAATACGCTCCGCCTCAGTAGTCCAATCTTGAATTCTTTTTTCCGATGCACGATTGATTTCTAATGTTTCTTCTGCAATTTTATAATCCCAGTACGCATTGATTGCATTGAGTGAAATAGCAGACATTAGAAAAGTCAAATTGTGTTTGCTGGCTTCATATTGCAATGTTGTGGCATTTTCTGCCGCTGCGACTGAATCACTCGTCGCACCTTTTAGTAGCGGTACATTTAATTTGAAATTAACAGTTGATTCATTACTAGTGGTTAAATCGACATCATTTTTTTTGAAAAGATCTATACCATTCATTTGATTCTTACGAAAAAGATTCACATCAAATTCGGCTGAAATACCCGTGCGGAATTGTTTTAAAATTCCCGCTTGCATCAAATGTTGATACGACTGTAAATGTGTCACCCCTGAATAGATCGGTCGGTTATAGCTAATAACAGGAGCATCACTCATACCCGTTTTATAAGTTGTAAACACATTATGATCGAATTGACCTGTTTGAATTTTTATAGCCGCTTCATTGCCTTCGACTTCCGCTTGTTTTTGTAAAATTTCGGGAGCATGTTCTAGCGTCGTATTAAGGACACGATTTAAATCATACACTTCACCTGCGTAAACCATATTTGAGACGAAGGTTAAAGCCAATAACTTAGCAACAGTTTTTTTATTATTTTTCATAGTTATAAAACGAGTAAATATAAAATAAGACAGTTCTCAGAGTTGAACTGTAACGTGTAAAACGAGCAAAATATTCAAGTACAATGTTCAATTTCAATGATACTAACTGGGTAAAATGTACCATCTAAATTGTAATGAATTATGTCGTGTTTTGCAGAAGACGAATGAAATGTGTCATATCGTTCAAATGCCAAATGACAAGAATACTGATTCATATCAATATCTATTTTTTTTAATCCCCATTTCTTATTATCGATTACGGCGTAATCAGAATGACTAATAATGCTCTGTGGCGGTATACTCAAACCCCGTCCGTCCGCCTTCATTGTACTTTCTTTAATTGTCCAATAGTGATAGAAACAACCGACGGGATCGTTTGCATAAATTACATTACACCATTCGTCGTTTGAAAAAAAACTCTTAAAATCATCGACAGTTGTGGCTTTAATCTGCTCTATATCGATTCCTATGCGTCCTACTCTTGTAATGGCACAAAGCACATAATTTCCAGAATGGGAAATGTTAAAATCAACCCCCGAATCAATGAACGGTCGATTGTATTTATCAAACCATAAATGCTCCAAGCACATTGATGGATAACCTTCTTCTAGCAAAGCTATTTTTAATAGCAAACGTCCAAATAGCATTGCGTGTCCATCCTGCCAGCGTCGATACTGTAAAATTTTAAGTTGTGCTGCATCGGGAAGTTGCTGACACAAGGCTTGAAACTTATTTTCAGATAATTGCCGTTCGATTTTGTGGTAATAAATTCGAATCACATCAATCATCAATTCTTTGATATTCGCCTAAATGCAATTTTCTAAAGAAAATGTCTTTCTTTATTCCTCCTTTTTTATCCGATATCAATTTGCCACCTGCACCTTCCCATTCTTCGCCCAACTTACTAACTGATGCAAGTTCCTCGGGTATTGTTGAATCGATGTCAGTCATTACAGTAGTTAATAATTTAACTGCATCATAGCCTTGTACACCTCTTGTGTCGGGATTCACACCATATTTTTTCTTATACGCTTCTAGGAAATTTATATGCTGAACACTAGTTGATTTTTCGTTGTAAATTGAAGGTACTACAACTCCCTCACCAGCCATACCTGCCAATTCAACAAAATTGTAATCATCCATCGAATCTGTTCCAACAATAGGCGTATCTATGTGCATACCTCTAAGCTGTATAGCAAATTTTGAAGCAGATTTAGCCCGTCCTGAGAAGAAAATAGCATCTGCTTTTTTCTCGCCAATCTCGCCAATGATACCTACGAAATCTGATTTAGATGGAAAAAAAGTTTTAAAATAACCTATTTTAATTCCCATATCTGAAGCAGAATTATAGAAAGCATTACCCAATTCCTCTGCATACGCATTTCTTTCAGCAATAATGATCATCTTTTTATAATTTCTTTTTTTACAAAATTCGACGGTTTTTTCAGCGATAATCGTATTATCTGGAATCATCCTAAATGTGTATCTCATATCAGAATTGATAATATCCATGTTGGTAGCAAATGTTATTAAATTCAAAACGCCACCACGTTCATAAATTTTGGTAACGGGCTTCGTCAGTGCAGAAGTCTGCCCACCTACAACCGCCACGATCGACTCATCGTTTATTATTTCATAAGCAATATCTTTGGACTCGTCAACTTTTGCGTGTTGATCATACTTAACCAATTCAATTAAACGTCCAAGTACGCCACCACCGCTGTTAATTTGCTCAACTGCTAGTTCAATACCTCGATGAAATCCTTTTTCTGTATCACCTGGTGCAACTGCTGCAATTTTTATTTTTAGATTGAAATCTAAAATCAACTCATTCCATTTTTTATCTAAATCAATATTGATCATTCGTAATATATTTTTAGCGAACCAGTTATTTTTAAAATCAAATGCCCACCTATACCACAATCGCTCATGAACAGATTTGGTACATTTATTTGCCAAAGTCGCAATCTCTGAACAAGAATAATTAACTTCAGCATAACTTGAAGCATTCAAAAATTCGAGACATCCCGGTTTTGTTTCTGGAAAGGTCGCACATTCTTTATTTTGGTTATCAAAATCACCACACAACTTTTGATCAGAATAAAATTTTTCCGATTGTGAATACATTTTACAACTTGCCAGTTCATCATTGCTTTTTGCCAAAGAAGCTCTACTTTTGGCTAAATCCCATGGATCTTCCCGACACGCCGATAATGAAACGACCATAAAAAAACAAAACACATATTTAAACAAGCGCAACCTCCTTAAAATTTAAGATGCAAACAGTTGTGTGATGACTTTTAACACTTAACAAAAATTAGCGACAATTTGCTCAGAATCAACATAACAACTTTTTAGCACACTCAGTAATTGCTCTGAAAATGATTGAATAGTTTCTAGTCGGTACAAATCAGTATTGTAATTGAGGGCAATTTCCAACTGCTTATTCGCTAAATTCACGTACAACAATAAATCAAACAAACTTCCAGCAGGATCAATTTCAACGGGTGTAAAACCATATTCCTCAGCCAGTCCTGTAATCACGCTACGATCGTCCATAGTTAACACCACGTCAAATAACGGATTACGACTTAAACTACGTGGCACGGCTAAATCGGCACATAACGCATCAAATGGATAAGCGCGATATTTAGATGCATCCAAAATTGATTGTTTCACTTGCGCCAACAAATCCACAAAGCGCATTTCTGGCTTCACGTCACTTCGTAATGGCAATGTGTTGATATAAAAACCAATTTGATGCTGCAAATCAACGTGTTCGCGTCCAGCAAAAATACTACCAATCACAATGTCGTTTTGCCCTGATAATTTATGTAATAACACTTTCAATGCTGCTGTCATTCCCATGAAAACGGTTACACCTTGTTTACGACAAAAATTCACAAATTGCTCAGTTTGCTCAATCGATAGTCCAAATCGATAAAAGTCACCCTGATAACTGTTAATCGGAGCGCGTGGATTATCTGTTGGTAAATTCAAAATATCTGCATTGTGTAATTTTGCTGTCCAATAACTACGCGATTCCTCTCTATCAACCGTTTCATGCCATTGGGCATATTCTTTATAGTGAATTGGCAATGGCGGCAATGGATTTTCGCGGTTTTCAGAATAAGCGCGATACAACTCAAACAAATCTTTAGCGAAAATTTCAATTGATAACAAATCGCTAATAATGTGGTGCATCGTAATTACTAGCCATGCACAATCTGGCAAATGTACCAATTTGATTCGAATCAATGGCGGTTGACTTAAATCGAATGGTGTTTCTGCTTCTTGTTTCGCCAAATCAAGCACCGCTTGTTCTGTGGGTAACGTTATTTCTTCTAAAACATCCAACGCAATCACAGAAATTTTTTGACGTGGCAAACCATCTTGTTCAACAAAATATGTCCGCAATGATTCATGACGCATTAACAACGTTTGAACCGCTTTTTGCAATGCTTTTACATTTGTATCGGCGGGTAATTTCAACGCTGATGGCAAATTGTACGCCACCAATTCTGGCACTAATTGTTCCAACATCCACAACCGTTTTTGGGCGTTTGACAATGGATAATCTGCTTGTTTTTCAACCGGTGAAATCGGTGCAGTACCACCTTGAATCAATTTTTTCTCTTCTGTTTTTAACCAACCATCGGCATACATTGCTTCAACACAGCGTTTCACTGCCGCCATTACAAAGGCAATATCGTTATCACTATGTGCGGTAGAGAAAAAGCAATTTCGTCCTTCCCAAATCAATACACCTTGCTCTAACAAATGGGTGTTCAATAATTCAATATCGCCCTGCATTTGGAAGCGAAATAATGAGCCACAATAGATCATTGTAATCGGCACATTCCGACTCAAAAACCACTCGTTCAACGATTTGCAAAATTCTTCTGTACGCAGATTTAACTGTGTTTGTAACGCAGTTCCTTGAGTTTTAATTTCAGTCAACACGGCTTTTGCTGCTGCCATGGCTAACGGGTGCATATTGAAAGTACCCGCAACAAACACAATTTTTTGAGTGGGTAACGAATCATCGCCGTATTGCCAATAACCGCCGTCAATTGCGTTCATAAATTTCGCCGAACCCGCCACCGCGCCAATCGCCATACCACCACCCAAAATTTTGCCATACGTTGCTAAATCGGCTTTTACGCCGTACCACGCCTGCGCTCCACCCTGGTGGAATCGAAAACCCGTTATCATTTCATCAAAAATTAACGCGCTACCGTTTTTGGTCGTCAGTTTGCGTAAATCATGCAAAAATTCACGAGGTTGTAACGCCGGATTTCGACTTTGTACTGGTTCGACAATGACTGCTGCAATCGAATCGCCTAAGTGTTCAATGATTTTCAATGATTCTGCATCGCCGTATTTCAGTACAATTGCATCGTTGACAAAGTTTTGTAATGTACCTGGTGCGAGTGGGAAACTGGAGGCTTGTCCTTCTGTATCACACCAACCAGTTGCCAAAACGCCATCGAAACTGCCGTGATATGAACCACTAAAAACAACGATTTTATCGCGTCCCGTAACACCACGTGCAATCCGTAACGCCACCATTACCGCTTCTGATCCCGTATTGAAAAAAGCGACACGTTCCGTACCGGTTAACTCTGTCATTAACTCCGCAACTTCACCCGTCAAACGAGACATTGGCCCAATAGCTAAACCGTCTTGTTGTAATTCATCAATCAAGGCTTGTTTTACAAAATCAGGATTATGCCCAAACAAATTCACCCCGAACCCCATCGTAATATCGACATATTCATTACCGTCGATGTCCCATGTTTTGGAACCTTTAGCATGTTGGAAGGCAATTTGATAAACCAATTCTTTCCATTCTGGGCGAAATGCAACATTGCGATTATGAGCCAAAACTTTTTTATGTTTCGCGGCATAGTGTTTAGATTTTTCCGTTTTTTGATTAAAACGTGCTGCTAACTTTTCGATATATGCTTGTTTTTCGTCTGTCCAACTGGCATTTTTTTGAGTTTGAATTTCTTTATATAACCCCGCAATTGCTGCTTTGGGTGCAACATTTTGAATTGGTTTTGTCGTTGCAACATTTGGAGCAGGCGTTGAAACACAACTTTGCTGAACTTGTACACCCTGCCCTTGAAGCATTTGTAATTGTGTACTAAATAATGCGTTCATCTCCTGCATTTGGCGGTTGATAATGCGTTCTAACGAACCCGCATCCGCACAAACATTACTCGAATTATTAGTTGTCACTGCAACTACAGTTTGTGGTTGTGAAATGGGTGGTTCTACTTCTGTTTCAGGTAAAAATTGTGCTAAGTAATCGACAATTTTTGCCACCGAATCTACCGATTGATAAAAATCGTTAATCGAAATACTCACCCCATGTCGCCGTTCCAAAGCCTGTTGTAGCTGCACAATCAACAACGAATCTAAACCCATCGTCAGAAAATTCTGATTTTCATCAATATCTTCGACCGCAATGCTAGTGATTTCTTTGAGTAATTGTTTAACAGCAATAACGAGTTCAGAGGTGCGATTTGACATAGTTTTTTCCGTAGAAACTAAAGAAATTAAGGGTTGGGACGCAATGACTTGTGCGTCTTCAATCCAATATGGTTTACGTTGAAAAGGGTAATTTGGCAAGGTAATCGATGGTTTAGCAGGCTGTTGATAAACAACTTTCCAATCGAGATTCACGCCAACATTATAAAGCTCTGCGAGAGCCTGTTTAATTTGGGTTTTATCGCTGCGTCCTTTTTGCAATGACGCAATCCAGCGCGTGTTTTGTCCTGCGCTACATTGTTTGCCCAAACCAGACAATACCGCGTGTGAACCGCATTCTAAAAATAGCTGATAACCGTTTTTAATTAAATTCTCGATGGTCTGCTGGTAATGCACCGGTTCACGCAAATGAAGACACCAATGTTTTGCATCGATATTTTGCAATAGCTGACCATTTAAATTTGAATACAGCGGAATCGTCGGTTTTTGATAAACAATTTGCGCGGCTACTTGTTCAAATTCACCCAATATCGAATCCATCAATTTTGAATGGAACGCATGAGAAACGTGTAAGAATTGGCAGTTAATTCCCTGAGATTGTAATTGTTCACAAACTGCCGTCACAGCATTTTTAAGCCCCGAAATAATTTGTAACGAAGGCGCGTTATATGCCGCAATTTCAACATCAGGTGTATTTTTTAATAACGAATTTAAATGTTCAGCTGAACAAAAAACAGCCGCCATCGCGCCATTTTCGGGCAAACTTTGCATTAAACGTCCACGCGCCGTTGCCAATTTCAACCCATCTTCCAATGAAAATACACCTGCGACACACGCTGCAACATATTCGCCAATGCTGTGTCCTGTTACCGCACTCGGTTTAATTCCCCACGACAACCAAAGTTGCGCTAACGCATATTCGATAGCAAATAAAGCGGGTTGCGTGTATGCCGTTTGATTGATTAAATTCGTTTGTTCAGGCGTTGCGTTTTCAGGATAAAGCAAATTCAACAACGAAAATTGCAACTGTTCAACGCAATATTGATTACAGCGATTCAGTGCATCGGCAAAAATAGGTTGCGACTCATAAAGTTCGCGTCCCATCCCAACATATTGAGAACCTTGACCTGTAAATAAAAACACCACATCCGTGTTTGAAATAGTCGGCGAAATAGGCGAATAGTTTGCTAATGTTTGTTGCAGTTGTTCATGCGAATCACCGACAACGGCAAAACGTTTTACCTCATGATTTCGACCAATTGCCGTGGCAATAGCTACGTCAGTCAATGGCGGTTTGGTTTGCAGAAATGTTTGATAATTTTTTGCTAACGCGATTAAAGCGGCATCTGTTTTTGCTGATAACAATAGTAAATCCGGTGAATTTGCTACTGTTTGCGTTGTTTCTGTGGTGACGTATTCTTCAACAATCACATGGGCATTTGTGCCACTAAAACCAAATGAACTAATCCCTGCAATGCAATTTCCCGCTTCACTATTCCATTCGGTAGACTTCGCTGTAATTTGAATTGGAATACGATTCCAATCGATATGTGAACTGGGTTGCTCGAAATGTAAATGTTTGGGTAATCGTTTATTTTTTAATGCTAAAACTGTTTTGATAAGTCCCGCAATTCCCGCTGCAGCTTCTAAATGTCCAAAATTTGTTTTGACAGAACCCACAAACAACGGATTTTTCGCACTGTGAGAATTGCCAAATACCGCTGCTAACGAATTGATTTCAATCGGATCACCTAAACGTGTTCCTGTGCCATGCGCCTCGATGTAAGAAATTTGTTCAGGTTTTAGATTCGCGTTTGCCAAGGCTTGTTTGATGACAGCTTGTTGTGAAACGCCATTCGGCACGGTCAAACCGCCACTTGCGCCATCTTGATTGACTGCACTGCCACGAATTATTGCTAAAATTGAATCTTTATCTGCAATGGCGTTTTGTTTACGTTTTAAAACCACCACACCGCAGCCTTCGCCGCGTCCATAACCATCGGCACTATCCGAAAATGTTTTGCAACGTCCGTCAGCAGATAACATTTGTGCCGTTGAAAAAGCGATGCTGTTTGCGGGAGAGACCATTGCATTCACACCGCCAACAATTGCCATGTCACATTCACCAGTTTGTAAAGCCTGACACGCCAAATGTAATGCAACGAGTGATGAGGAACATGCCGTATCAACAACCATTCCCGCACCTGTCAAACCTAATAAATAAGACAATCGACCTGCCGCAACACTTAACGCATTACCTGTTTCGTAATACGCATCGAGATAACGCGCATCAGCATTTAATACTTTATGGGCGTAATCGCCAGCCGCCATGCCGATGTACACCCCAGTTTTTGTTTTAAACAAACTGTCTGGCGCGATATTCGCGTTTTCAAGAGCTTGCCAAGTGGTTTCGAGTAACAAACGTTGTTGAGGCTCTAAACTTAACGCTTCACGCGGAGTCATACCAAAAAATTGCGGATCAAATTCGTCAATTCGTTCTGTTAAAAATCCGCCCATACGGGTGTGCATTTTGCCAACGGCATTCGAATTTGCGTCGTAATAATCGTCAATAGCCCAGCGTTCAGCAGGCACTTCTTTTACTGTATCGATACCATCAACAAGTAATTGCCAAAATTTTTCTGGATTTTCTGCACCACCTGGAAAATGACAACCCATCCCAATGACGGCAATCGAATCTTTTGGGCAATCATTTTTTTCAAATTCACTCA
Organism: Methylococcales bacterium; assembly: GCA_028713055.1. Taxonomy (GTDB): domain Bacteria; phylum Pseudomonadota; class Gammaproteobacteria; order Methylococcales; family Methylomonadaceae; genus UBA10906. The sequence continues at coordinate 25,568 of JAQTOX010000015.1, forward strand.
CTTTTGCGCGTAAATTCTGAATTTCACGCAACGCATTTTGCATCAACAGAGTAGTTTTATCAGTCATAAATAGCCAAAATTTAAAATTTTTTACATCAATTGTGTAGCACGGTTTTTTTATGCTAAACCAATTACCGCTACAAAAACAAGAATTACGGTGAATACAAAACTAAAACGATTCCGTGTTTCATTTGCTCGGAAAAAGTAAAATCCCCTGTTCAGTGAATTTATTTTGTATGTATAACCAAAGATTTTCTTTAACAGTTCCTTTTTTACTGCTGCTTTCTAAACGATAACTAGCAACATAATCAGCAACCCAATCACCATTTACATTTACAACACCTTCGTACTTTACGTTCGGTTCATAATTAGGAACACTCCTACAAAATATATTAAGTGCATCAGTAATAATCGTAATGATTTGGATGGGTGCAACATCCGGTTTAGCATAAAAATGAATCTTGTCGGCCACACCATTCGGTGTTTGACTGAAATTTTCCATAAACGCTTCTGTTACTTTACCGTTAGCCAAACTCACCATGTGACCATCAGTTGATTCGACGCGAGTAGTTCGCCACGTAATGTCTTTAACTATGCCGGTAATGGTATTTATTTTTATCTTATCGCCAACTTGAAACGGACGTTCAAAGTTTAAAATAATCCCTGAAAAAACGTTAGCGATAATATCTTTAACCGCCATACCGACAACCATTGCTAATACACCAGAAGTTGCTAATAAGCTGGTGGGTGACTGATTAAAAACAAAAACGAGAATCCCTGAAAATGCAAACGCGAAAATAATTATACTTACGAACAGCTTGATCACATTCGGCACTTTACTGCTGCTATATTGCGCCAACGGTTCCCAGATGAATCGCCGCACGCCAATATCAAGTAATATCGCGCCCAACACCCACCATAAACTTTCATACACAATCACAAAAGTTGTTGTCGTAGACGGTGCAAGTTTTGTGAATGCCCAATCGAGTGTTAAATTCCCCAGCGACAATAACACGAGTGGCCAGAAAATAAGCCGCATCAACCACGATTGCATTGCCCAAAATCGCCCCCATTGCCGATGATCCATAATCAACGCAAAAATTGCACCCAACACGCCAAAAATACCAATGTAAATAAAATACTCACTTGGAATAATATCGCGTGCGCTGGTAGTCGGTTTAATGAGTGTGCCAAGCGTTATTTTTGAAAACAACGGCTGTTCACCCGTCATGCCAACATATTGCGGCGCACCCGCACCATTTTCAGATACGAGATCTTGAGATTCCCAAGCGTCATCTACCATCCAACCCGTACTTGGTTTTAGCACCTTGCGTTGATGTAAATCTTCAATTAACGCGCTGCCTGTCGGCATTCCTAAAACATCAACCACGTACATTAAATTGTTATGATTGAGCTGACGATGACGAAATCCGATTCCAGTAATATGTTGTCCATAGGCACGTTTTGCATCAGTAAAATTCAGCTTAAATTTTTGTTTAATTCGATAACGGCGATATTGAACGTCTTCGCTCTCTTTACTTTCTTCAGGGGAATCTAACTTAATTGGTTCAACAGAATTTGAAACTTGTAAATCTTGCGGCGAAAACGTACCGCGATAACGAAACCAAATCGATATATCAATCATCGCAGTTTCTTTTGGCAAATCTAACTCTGAAATTTCATTTACCATAACACCAACATAAACGACGTTTGTTTTGAACATAAAATGATCATTCACATACAGCACACGCCCTTGACGCAACGCCTCGATATAATTAAAACTTGCACCTTTTGCAATCGGAAGAAGCTGAATAGGTGCCGAAATTAAACGTTCGCCGTTATAAATTCCCATTTGAATCGGAATTTGCGCTTGATGGTCAACAAAATCTAATGTGCCAATAATGCCTTTTAGTTTAGTTACACCAACGTTATTCGACAATGCAACGTGAACAGCATCATAAGCGTAAGTCGAAATCCAATCTGGTGATTGTTGATATTTTTGTTGGTAATGACTTTGAAATAACTGTGCTTTTTCATTTGCAGTATCAAAAAGAACGGGCGTTGCCGTAATGATTCCATGTGTTAAAACAGCGGCATCTTTTCGAGAAGCCGCTATCGCGCCATTTAAAAAAGCACTCGACGCGAGCTGTTCTGAACCGTATATTTCCAACGCATTTTCCGTATCACGAATCCCCTTTATGATACGCACGGCAAGTTCAGGACTCGCCGCAATGTAAATACCACCAATATCGATATTTTTAATTTCATCGATAATTTTTTTCAGTTCAGCTTCTGTGTTTGTGCCGTTAGAAAGCGTCCACACGTTTTTAACTGGCGTATCGAATCGTTTATAAACGTCGATAAATGGTTCAACTAACGAATCAAATGCTGCGCCTTCTTCACGTACAACGTACATCAGGCGTTGTTGTTGGATATTTCGCGCATAGTTTGCAACAAAACGTGCTTGTTCTTTTGAATCCAAACCAAGCCCAGTAACGCCCGCGATTGATTTTGGTAAAAATAGAGGCGTAACCACTGGAATATGATTTTGTTCATAAATAGTTGCTGATTTTTTTAGAATATCAGGATTAGAATAACCCACGACGGCAATAACATGCTTATCTGCAACAATTTTTTCAGCGGCATCAGCGGTTTCATCCATTACAAAAGATTCAACTAAGCGACCATTATGTCCACCATGCTGATTCATGGTCTCGATATACAATTGCGCGCCTTGCTTAAAATTTTCACTCATTCCGCTGTTTAATGGCGCAACGATTACAATTTTGGGACGAGTTTCAATGTTGTCTTTGATAAAAGTGAAGTGCATAACTAGCGATATTATCGTTCCGATAACACCAACCGTAAGCAAAATCAAAGCAAAGAATCGCCATCTTTGGGTTGTTTGTACTGCTGCAATAATTCTTTTCATTCGTTTTTAGACGTTAATTTTTTATTTGGTGGAATTATATCGTTTGCTGGCAACGTGCTATTAGATTCTGCACGTTTAGCAATTTCAATCGCTTTATCAACTGGCACACCGTGTTCAAGTGCATTACCAAGCACCTTATCAAATACGCGATTATGTGAAGAAATCAACATATCAAGATTTTTCCCAGTTGCTAAAGAAACAGTCGGCGTATGCGTTTCTTTTGGTAAATTGTTCATTGATTGTGTGGCAACGTTAATTGCATTTTCGGGCGTTAATCCACGTGCAATTGCGCTTGTTAAAGCTTTATCAAAATTTTTATCCCCTTCTGTTGCTGGCAGCTTGCCATTTGAAAAACCGGCTAACGGACTTTTAGCGTCAGCTTGAATGCCCTGTTGTTGTAAGGCTTCGACCTGTGCTGCATTTTTCATCGCTTGCTCCATTGAAATACCACGATTCAATGCGACACTTAAAGTCTTACTAAAATTACCGGCTGGAAGTTCGTTGGAAAATTCAGTATTCCCCGATGATAAAGCGGTTTGTGGTTTACGCGCATCAGCCTTCACAGCAGCAGCCGATTCGGCGGCGACAGAGGTTGCGCGCAGTAACGCTTGTTCGGGAGTCATACCTTTTGCTAACGCATTACTCAGTGCAGTTTGAAAAGCGGGCGACGTATCTGTCAGCGTGTCAGATGCCCCGTTAACCAACCCCCCGCGAGGACTGTTGTCTATTTTTGCAGCGGCTTCAATTTGTTGAGCGGATTGTTTTGCATTTGTAATCGCTTGTTCCATGCTCATTCCTTTCGCTAAATTCGCGCTGAGCGATGCCTCAAATGCCGCTGAACCTTTACTCGTCGATGTTCCCGCCAGTGCTGTCAAACTGCTCGCGGTGCTTGAACCTGAAAGTGAACTTGCCGCAATGGCTTGAGGTGTTGTGGGTTGAGGCGAACTAATTGCAGAATTAAATGCGTTTTGTGCGAGTGTTGTCGCGGCACTCATTGGAATACCTTTTGCGAGATTCGTGACTAAAACTTGTGCAAAAGAATCACTCGCTTTCGCAGCTTGTTGAAGCGGAAGACCTTTTGAGACGGCGGCTTCGACTAATGAATTTTTCAACGTGTCGATACCATTTGTACCTGCTTTTGCACTGGTAATACTCTCATTCAGCGCGGCTTTTGCTGTAGCAACACTGACTGGTGCTTGAGTTGCCGCAGAATTATTTGTAGCTGGTGCAGTGTTCACGGGTGTCGAAGTGGGTGCATTTGCGGTGGTGGCGGATGCTACACTATTGCTCGATGTGATTGCGTTTCTGGCGATTGTCGTTTTTATTGAAGCACCAGATGCTGAAGTGTTAGAAAGTGAAACTGGTGCTGATGTTTGAGTTGATCCTACATTTTTAGAAACAGGCGTATTTGTTGTTACTACCTTTGGTGAAGAAGCTACTGTAGAACTTGCCGCTACAACATTATTTTTTGCGTTGCTTGTCGGGTTTTCAGTAGTTTTAGTGTTATTCGAAACGGAGGACGAGTCAGCAGATTTAGAATCGACCTGTTCGGTTGGAACCGATTCGCTGTTATTTGAGGTTGTTGCAGGCGAATCAACAGTATTATCGATAGTCAATGAACCATCATTTGCCATGGTGATAGTAGCCGAACCGATAGGCGAACCGGAACCATTTGATGCACTGATGTTCATCGTACCACCAGTAATTTGTGAAATGGGCGAAAGAATACTGGTAAGTACCGCTGTTGTGGCGGTTTGCACGATGATGACTTGAGCAGGCGATTCAACAGGGATAACAGGTGGTTCGACCGGAACCACAGGAACAATCGGCGGTTCGACTGACTTTGGTTCAATTACCAAATTTGCACCTATGTACTGTAAATTATAGTTTGACCCTACTGCCAAACTGCCTTGTTGAATTGCATAACTTGCTACATTTTCACCAAGCATACGGGTTAAACCACCGGTCAACATCCTGTCAGTGTCGTTCAACTTAAAGCCACTGGCTACATAACTCAGTACCGGATCAGCCTCGCCATAAATCTTCGTTTGGGCGTTAGCGGTAATCGTTAACGCCGCAGGCGTAATCGCTAAATTCGCCGGGGTGTAAGCAATGACATAATTCGGAGTCGTGAAACTGCTGCTAATGTCGTAGCTACCGACATTTTCACCGACCGCACGGGTTAAGCTCCCGGTCAACACACTGTCGGTATCGCTCAACTTAAAGCCACTGGCGACATAACTCAGTACCGGATCAGCCTCGCCATAAATCTTCGTTTGGGCGTTAGCGGTAATCGTTAACGCGGCAGGCGTAATCGCTAAATTGGCGGGGGTGTAAGCAATGACATAATTCGGCGTCGTGAAACTGCTGCTAATGTCGTAGCTGCCGACCTTTTCACCGACAGCACGGGTTAAGCCCCCGGTCAACACACTGTCGGTATCGCTCAATTTAAAGCCACTGGCGACATAACTCAGTACCGGATCAGCCTCGCCATAAATCTTTGTTTGGGCGTTAGCGGTAATCGTTAACGCGGCAGGCGTAATCGCTAAATTGGCGGGGGTGTAAGCAATGACATAATTCGGCGTCGTGAAACTGCTGCTAATGTCGTAGTTACCGACATTTTCACCGCCAGCACGCGTTAAGTTCCCGGTCAACACACTGTCGGTATCGCTCAATTTAAAGCCACTGGCGACATAACTCAGTACCGGATCAGCCTCGCCATAAATCTTCGTTTGGGCGTTAGCGGTAATTGTTAAGGCGGCAGGCGTAATCGCTAAATTGGCGGGGGTGTAAGCAATCGTATAATTCGGAGTCGTGAAACTGCTGCTAATGTCGTAGCTACCGACCTTTTCACCACCAGCACGCGTTAAGCCCCCGGTCAACACACTGACGGTATCGC
>JAQTOX010000133.1 GCA_028713055.1 Methylococcales bacterium
TAGGGCAGGGTTGCCTTGTTCATCAACAGCAAGGTCTGTGTCCACGGTGACATACTCTTTTTCACCGTTCACGTTATAAAATTGAAAACCGTAAGTGCCATCATGATTATCATGAATAAAATCATTTGTTATCCACGACGGATTCGTATTGGCTATCGCTCCAAGGCAAGCAAGGTAATAACATGTTCCAGCATTTCCTTGATTAACATCCGATGCGCTTACGCCATTTTCATACAAATTGCCTGATATTTTTGCGTAGCTAAATTTAAAATCACCTGAAATTCCGGCTGCAGTGTCACCACCGACTAATGGCATGGGAACATCGACACCTAAAAACCATTTGTTAATAAGTTTTTCTACGTTCCCCTGTGGGCTAGTGCTACTCAAATTACCAAGATCACTTTTACCACTATCATCTAGTCCGCCCCACCAGTAAGTGTTAGCTGTATTTCCATTGATAACGTTGCCGGTAATACTTTTTACATACTCGTCGGTGAATATTTCGTTACTGTGCGACCATATCATTTTTAAATCGCTTGCTTTCTCTGGATTCATGCCGCCTTGTTCAGCCGTCATTAAAATATTCTTGGATTCGTCAAAGTTTAATGTTTTATCTGTCAAATAAGTTTGCAACTTTTCTTTGATACTTGGTGATTTAATGGTATCTACCCATTTGATATTCGTAGTGTTTGACATGATGTTTCTCCTTAAAAATAAATAGATTAGCTCAAATATGGCGAGAATATCGTATGGTGAAACTTGAAATTTAACAATTCATTTTAGGCTGCCATCAGTTTATTCAGCAGTACCGATATGAATTCTATTTTCTGCGTTGTATTTTCAAATTTTTGCACAAACTTTAATTTATCCTGACCGTCGAGTTTATAGATTTGCGACTGTGTTTGAATCAGCGAAATCAATTGCCCTAAATCAATATTCGGTTCAGGCAAAAACAAAACACGTCCGCCTTCTGAATGGACTTCGATTTTTTTAATACCTAATGCTGTCGCGTGTTGTTTGAGTTCGGCGATACTAAACAATGTTTTGGTCGCATCCGGTAATAAACCAAAACGGTCAATCATCTCAATTTGTAAATCGCGTAAATCACTTACTGTTTGAGCATTGGCAATACGTTTATATAAAACCAAACGCTCGTGAACATCGAATAAATAATCGTCAGGAATTAATGCGCTGGCTTGCAAATCGACTTCTGCACCGTTCGAAGTTATATCCAGTTCAGGATTTTTTCCTGCTTTTAATGCGCTAACGGCACGTTCTAATAATTCGGTATAAAGCGTAAAACCTATTTCTTGAATTTGACCGCTTTGCCCTTCGCCGAGTAATTCCCCCGCGCCACGAATTTCCATATCGTGTGCGGATAACATAAATCCTGCGCCTAAATCGCCCGCCGCTTCAATCGCATCCAAGCGTTTAATCGCATCAGCCGTCATTAACGCTTTCGGTGGCACGATAAAATAGGCGTAGGCGCGATGATGCGAACGTCCTACACGACCGCGTAATTGGTGCAACGCCGCCAAGCCTAATTTATCTGCGCGATTGATAATCATGGTATTTGCGCTGGGAATGTCGATACCGCTTTCGATAATCGTGGTACTGAGCAAAATGTTAAATCGCTGATGATAAAAATCGAGCATGATGCGTTCGAGTTCATTGCCGTGCATTTGACCGTGAGCAATTTCGAGCCGCGCTTCGGGAATTAAACGACTTAACACCTCAGCCATTTTATCCATGCTTTTAATGTCGTTATGCAGGAAAAAAACTTGCCCACCGCGTTTGATTTCGCGCTGACACGCTTCACGAATTTGCTCGTCTTGCCATTCATTGATAAAGGTTTTAATCGGATGTCGATTCGGTGGCGGACTGGCGATAATTGAAATATCACGCAAACCACTCATCGCCATATTTAACGTGCGCGGAATGGGCGTTGCCGTTAGCGTGAGTAAATCTAATTCGCTGCGTAATTTTTTGAATTGCTCTTTTTGACGCACACCAAAACGGTGTTCTTCGTCGATGATGACCAAGCCTAAGTTTTTATATTTCAACCCGTCGCCGAGCAATTTGTGTGTGCCGATGACAATATCGACTGTGCCTTTTTCGAGTTCTTGGGCAATTTGTTTTTGTTCTTTTGCGGTCACAAAACGCGAGAGTAATTCAATTTTTATCGGCCAGTCAGCAAAGCGGTCGCAAAAATTAACGTGATGCTGTTGGGCAAGTAACGTCGTTGGCACAAGTACCGCGACTTGTTTACCATTTTGTACCGCTAAAAACGCCGCTCGCATCGCCACTTCGGTTTTACCAAATCCCACATCGCCGCAAATCACTCTGTCCATCGGTTTGATTTGGTTGAAATCGTCGATGATATTTTCAATGGCTTTAGCTTGGTCAGGCGTTTCTTCAAAACGAAAATCTTGCGCGAAAGCGTAATAATCATCCGCACTAATGCGTTCAAATAACGGTTCGGCAGGGCGTTGATGCAACGCGCGTTTCGCGTGAATATCGAGTAATTCGGCGGCGACATCATGAATGCGAGCGATAGCTTTTTGTTTGGCTTTGCGCCATTGGTCGCTACCTAATTTATGCAACGGCGCGTTTTCGGGACTCATGCCGGTATAGCGCGTAATGACGTGCAACGACGCAACGGGGACATATAATTTATCGTCATTGGCATAACTGAGCGTTAAAAACTCCCCGCTCATGCCGCCAATTTCTAACGTTTGCAAACCTAAATAACGTCCCACGCCATGTTCTGAATGCACAACCGGTGCGCCAATCGTGAGTTCGATCAGATTTGCCACTAGCGTTTCTAATTGCCGAGCAGAGGTTTTACGGCGACGACGTTGTGCGACTTTTTCACCCGATAATTGGCTTTCGGTAATCATTGCTAACGCTGATTTTTGCAATAATAAACCAGTATCAACTGAGGCAACGGTAATGCAATGCGTATGTTGGCTATTTAAAAATGCCTGCCAATCAGTGACGACTTTTGGATAAATCGATTCACGTTTTAAAGTTTGTAATAAGGCTTCCCGATGACCAGCGGATTCGGCGACAAATAATATTTTGCCGTCAAAATCGGCGACAAATTTTGTCAACGCTTGTGCGGGATGTTTGAAATGGGCGTTGAAACTAATGTCTGGAAGCGGGGAGCAAACGTCTAAAACAATTTGTTCTCGTTTTTTAAATTCGGCAGAAAGCGTCTGTGGCGATAAAAATAATTTTTCAGGTGCAAGGGCAGGGCGTTCGGCATCATTTTTCCGCAATTCAAAACGTGTTTTTACCACGTCATCAAAATCCGTCATCGCGGTTTTCAAATTCGGCAACGTGACCAGTAATGCAGATTCAGGCAAATAATCAAATAGCGTCGCGGTTTGTTGGGTGAATAACGGCAGGTAATATTCTAAACCACCGACGGCAATGCCTTGTGTGACATCCCGATAAAACGCGCTGTTATTTGAAAAATGCTTTTTAAATTGTTCAATTGCCGCTTCGTCAAATGGAAATTCACGCACAGGCAAAATCGTCAGCGATTCAAGGATTTCGTCAGTTGAAAAAGCGCGTTGGCTTTCCACATCAAAAGCACGTAACGAACTTATCACACCATCGATTATTTCCAACCGAATTGGCACACGATTTCCCATCGCAAAAATATCCAGAATCGACCCGTGCAACGCAAATTCGCCGTGTGTGAAAACGTGTGAAACGGATTCATAACCGCGTTGTTGAAGCTGTACAGCAATGTCAGAAAGTGAATCGCCGATTTTAAAAATCAATTGTTGTTGCGCTAAAAAATTGGGTGGTGTTAATCGGTGCATTAACGTATTCGCTGCCTCAATTAACGCGCCACTTTTTACCCTTGGCAATGTGATTAACGTTTGCAATCGTTCTGACACAATTTCAGGTAATGGTGAAAAAACGTCATAGGGCAACGTTTCCCAATCGGGGAAATGTAAAATTGGCTGCGAATGATTTAAGAAAAATGCAAGTTCATGTTCTAAACGTGATGCGCTGTAAGCGTCAGGCGTAACAATGACAAATAAACGTGGATGCGTTTGAATTGCGGTTGCCAATGCAAGTGCATCGGCACAGCCGCTAAAGCCAAACCAATTAACAATGGGTTGTTTAGATGTTGGAAATGGGAGATTTAATAATGTGTTAGGCATAATTAGTTGTCGAGTTCCAAGCGGTCATGTACTGATTGGGAATGAAGCATTATATCAAGCACGAACGATTCGGAATCGGTTTATTAGATGTCATAAACGTTTTTACATATCCGTTTTTTCAGTTTTTTCGATATTCATATCTAAAAATAACATTTTTAAACACTACCGATTTTTTCTAACATTGTTGCGAACAAACAAAAATCTGTTGTAGATTTTATAATTTTAAAAATGTTATTTGAGGATTCGCAATCATGAAAAATTTTAGGTTCGCATTTTTATCAAGCGCGATTTCTTTGGCGTTACTCACACCAAATGTACATGCAGCCAATCATCACTCGGTTACACAAAATACCAGCGCCATGAAAACCGAAGCTTTAGAACGACGCATTCGTGAATTGGAACATCGATTAGAAAAACTCGATGCTGCCGCTAATTTACAGCAACCCGTTGCAGGAAATACAACTCAACCGTTACCTGAAATTAAAAAATTAACTAACGAAGTGCATTTGTTAGAACGGAAATTGGAAGTACAAGACGAAGTAGCTACCAGTGCTGCTCAAAAAGCACCTGTTATTGAAGCGGGTGAAGGCGGATTTAAAATTTCCTCTGCTGACAAAAAACATCAAGTCAGAATTCGTGGTGCCGTTCAAGTTGATAATCGAACCTACGCTGAAGACAGCAGCGGATTAACAGATAGTTTTGAGCTTAAACAAGGACGTGTCTGGCTTGAAGGCTATGTCTTTAAAGACGTTGCGTTCAAAATCATGCCTGATTTTGCTGCCAGTGGAAACCTTCTACCTGATGCTTATCTTGATTACACTTATCACTCCGCTGCCAGTTTACTGGTCGGTAAATTCAAGCCTGCGTTAAGTTTAGAACGTTTACAAGGCGATTCGGACGGCACATTTTTAGAACGCGCGTTTCCAACCTATTTAGCCAGCAATCGTGATGTTGGTGTGCAATTACATGGTGCATTTGATTTGACGGGACACACAGCAGAAAAAGTTGCAGGTCCAATTGATACGAAAAACCAACTGACTTACCAATTCGGCGTATTCAATGGTGCTGGCGATGACGGCAGCGCAAACAATAATGCGAAAGACACGGATGACAATAAAGAATTCGTCGGACGTTTATTCGCGCATCCATTTCAACATACCGGTTATTCGTGGCTTGAAGGTTTAGGGCTAGGTGTGGCAGGAAGTTATGCAAAACCAAACAGTGTGAACCAAGCACTTAAAGCATTACAAACCCCAATCGGGCGAAACAATTATTTGGATTACACCAAAACATTAACAGCGGGAACTCCTGTATTTGCTAACGGCGACAGCTATCGCATTTACCCACAAGCCTATTGGTATTCGGGGTCTTTTGGCGCAATGGCAGAATATGTAGTTTCATCACAGCATTTATCTGGCACGGATAAAACTGGGGTTGCAACAAACGTCAAACAAAATAATACCGCGTGGCAAATTTTGGGTTCGTATGTGCTGACTGGTGAAGACAATAGTTTTGGCGGAATTAAACCGATTCGCCCGTTCAATCCGTTAGACGGAAAATGGGGAGCTTTGCAATTTGCGGCGCGTTACAGTCAATTGGATGTCGATAACGACACATTCATATTCCTTGATCCAAACAAATCTGCAACACAAGCTCGCGCTTGGACACTCGGTGCAAACTGGTATCTCAACAGTAATGCTTTAATTCGTGCAGATTATGAGCAGGTTTCATTCGATGGTGGTGCTGCAAAAGGCGGCGATCGTCCAACCGAACAAGTGTTTGCTACACGCTTTCAATTGTCGTTTTAATCGTTTCACCTAAAGGAATTTGAATCATGCAAAAAATTAAACAGTTAATTTTATCCGCTGCATTAAGCGTTGCGGCATTAACAAGCGCAAATGCGGCAGATGTTAATTTGCTCAATGTGTCATACGATCCAACTCGCGAATTGTACAAAGAATATAACGAGGCTTTTGCAAAATACTGGAAAGCTAAAACAGGCGATAACGTCACTGTTAACCAATCGCATGGCGGTGGTGGTAAACAAACTCGAGCGGTTCTGGAAGGTTTGGAAGCCGACATTGTGACGTTAGCGATTGGCTATGACGTGGATCAGCTATATCAAAAACGTAAATTGATTCCCGAAAATTGGCAAACCTTGTTGCCAAACAACAGTTCACCGTACACTTCGACGATTGTGTTTTTAGTACGAAAAGGCAATCCACTTGGTATTAAAGATTGGGACGATTTGGTCAAACCGAATGTAAGTATTATCACGCCAAATCCAAAAACATCGGGTGGCGCAAGATGGAATTATTTAGCGGCGTGGGCGTATGCGTTGAAACACAACAACAATGACGAAGCCGCTGCGAAAGCATTTGTAACTAAATTATTTAAAAATGCGGCGGTTTTAGACACAGGCGCACGCGGTTCAACTACAACATTTGCTGAACGTGAAATTGGCGATGTGTTAATTACGTGGGAAAACGAAGCATTTTTAGCGTTACGTCAATTCGGTGCAGATAAATATCAAATCGTCGCGCCTTCGTTAAGTATTTTGACCGAACCACCAGTTGCCGTGGTTGAAGATATTGCTCGAAAACACGGTACAACCGAAGTGGCAACCGAGTATTTAACGCATTTGTACAGCAAAGAAGGGCAAGATATTATTGGTAAAAACTTCTATCGTCCGTCTGATCCTGAAATAGCGGCGAAATATGCGAAACAATTTCCAAAAATTGAACTCGTAACGATTGATAAAGATTTTGGTGGTTGGAATGTTACGCAGAAAAAACATTTCGCTGATGAAGGCATTTTTGATCAAATCGTTGCGGCAGGTAAGTAATCGGTAATCTATCGTCATGATGAAACTTTACGTCGCGCCCATTTTATAATTGCGACGGCGTAGAGTT
>JAQTOX010000016.1 GCA_028713055.1 Methylococcales bacterium
CAGGTGCGGCGGCTGTTACCAGTTTGAAACACGCGGGACGTTCGCCTGAAATCGGAATTGCCGAAGTGCATCAAGCTCTTTCTGTGAACGGTTTGCGCGACAAAGTGATTTTGCGTTGCTCTGGCGCACACCAAAGCGGTTTGGACGTGGTGAAATCGGCGATTTTAGGTGCGGATTCTTTCGAGTTCGGCACAACGGCGTTGATGATGTTGCGTTGCGTGATGGCGAAAAACTGTAACATCAAATGTCCCGCAGGTTTGACCACCGCACATGAAGAATTCAAAGGCGACCCGCGTGTGTTGGCGCAATATTTTATGAACGTCGCGCACGAAGTTCGGGAATTACTCGCGTCACTCGGTTATAAAAATTTGCGCGATATTCGCGGCAAAACCGATTTGCTCCATTTAATCGACCACCCTTGCATGGTTGGGCAATTGAATTTGACCAAAATGTTGCAACAAGTCGAAGAAGTTAAAATCGCGCAACCGATTTATTTAGAAGCTGATTTCCAAGTTGATGACAAAATTTTAGAACGTGTGAAAGCGTTTTTAGAAAATGGTAAATCTGAACAACTTGTGATTGACGGCGACGATTTCAAACTGAAAAACAACGACAAAACCGTTGGCGGTCAGCTTGCGATTGATATTGAACGCATTTTAAATTACGAGTTCAACAGCGATGCGTCATTCATTTACAAAAACGAACACGGACGACGTTATTTAGCCCCTGAAACTATCGTGATTCGCACGCATGGTTCGGCTGGTCAAAGTTATGCAGCGTTTATGAATGACGGGATGTATTTGCGTCATTTAGGCACGGCAAACGATGGCGTTGGCAAATCAATGAGCGGCGGTGTATTAGTTGTCGAATCACCAGGTGGCGGAATCAAAACCCCAGGCAATAACGTGTTAATCGGTAACTTCGCGTTATTCGGTGCGACAGGCGGCAAAGCGTTTATCAACGGTGAAGCGGGAGACCGTTTTGCAGTGCGTAATTCTGGCGCAATGGCAGTCGTTGAAGGCGTGGGCGATTTCGGTTGCGAATACATGACCAACGGTGCGGTGCTTAACATCGGCGGCTTTGGAAAAGGTTTCTGTAATGGCATGTCAGGTGGTAACGCTTACCAATATGACCCTGAAAATAAACTCGCTGCTTTGTACGACAAAACGTCTGTGGAATTACACGATTTAACCGAAGACGATGCACACGAAAAAATCGTGTTGCACATGCTCGAACAACACGCCGAATATGCGAATTCAAGCAAAGCCCGCAATTTGCTCGCAAATTGGGAAAATGAACGCAAACATTTCAAATTTGCAATGCCGCTTTGGCTCTATAAAACGCAAACTGCCAGCTATTTAAAAGCGTCGATGGATGCGAAGGAAATGGTGGAAGAATTGGCTGTCGATTTGGCGCAACAACAAATCGCGCAAGTCAAAAAAGCCTATCAATCAGGTCAGCCGTTGTTTAACGGTGCGATTCCTGCGTTTGGCAAAGTCGATAGCGCGTTGGCGTTTAACTTGATTAACAGTTTTGCAGTCTTCGATAAAGCGCAAGCGGTGGCGGCAGAAATGCTCAAAACTGCCCCAGAATCACAACGCACGCCTGCTCATATTGAAAAAGCAGCGAAAAAATTGATTTTGGAACGTCCACGCAAATTGCAAGATGCGTTAGTCAAAACCACTCGTGAAGCCTACAGCAGTTATAACGATGATGAAATCGCGGCGTTGCTGGCAAACAAACGTTTGAATGATTACAAAACCGCGTTGATCAATCGCTCGGTGCAAAGCATTAACTCGATGGGTTCAACGGTTTGGATTATTGAGCAAAGTCACGCAAATCGCGTTGCACTGGCAAACATTACGCCTGTTGAAAAACATTTGGCGAGTTTGGTTGGGCTGGAATTGGCACAAGATGGACTTGCGGCTTAATCGGGAAAATAAATTTTAGGTTTAATGAAATGAAAACACACCAACTTCCAAATGACGCACCTTACAGCGACAACCAACGTGCATGGCTCGGCGGATTTTTCGCTGGCTTGCATTCGCAACTTGTGCAAAACAGTTCAAACGCGCAAACCGCTCGCACAATCCATATTTTGTACGGTTCACAAACTGGCACAGCCGAATCGGTTGCGCGTGATGCCGTTAAAGTCGCCAAAGCACACGGTTTAAATCCTGTCATCAAAAGCATGGACGAAGTCGATGCGGACGCGCTGACAAAAATGGAAACCTTGCTCATCGTCACCAGCACTTACGGCGAAGGCGAAATGCCTGACAACGCACAAGTGTTGTGGTCGGCGGTTAAAGACGATTCGATGGTGAAATTAGAAAATCTGCAATTTGCGGTTTTAGCGTTAGGTGACACCAGTTACGATTTATTCTGCCAAGCTGGGATTGATTGGGACAATCGTTTAGCCGAATTAGGCGCAACCCGTTTGCAAACGCGCGTCGATTGCGATGTCGAATACGAAGAACCTGCCGAAGAATGGATGCACTCGGTAATTCCAGCGTTAGCAGGTAGCGACGCAACTACGGCAATCGTTTCTGAAGACAGCGACGACAAATCACAATACAACCGTAAAAATCCATTCCCAGCAAAATTGCTCGTGAATCGCTTATTGACGACTGAAAATTCGTCAAAAGAAACCCGTCATTATGAAATCTCAATCGCGGGTTCAGATTTGAGTTATGAAGCGGGCGACGCACTTTGCGTTGTACCGACGAATTGCCTCGATTTGGTTGCTGATATTTTGAAAGCGATTAAATGCGATGGCGACGAAATCATCAACGACGTTTCTTTACGCGAAGCCTTGCAAAATCAATTTGAAATCAAAACGCCAAGCAAAGAATTGTTGCAAGAAATCGCCACGCTTTCTGGTAATCAAGAACTTAATGGTTTGCTTTTAACTAACGATAAAGACGCTTTGAGCAATTACTTATGGGGACGCGATACGCTCGATTTGTTATTGCAAAATCCAAGCGTTGAATTTGCAGCCGCAGAGTTTTTAGCATTATTAAAACCGTTGCAACATCGTGCTTATTCAATTTCATCGAGCGGAAAAGCGAATCCTGAAACCGTTCATTTGACCGTTGCCAGCGTGCGTTACAACGCTTTCGACCGTCAACACAAAGGCGTTTGTTCAACATTCCTTGCAGATTTGACCAATGAAAATACGCCAATTCGCTGTTTCTTCACGCCAAACAAAGTTTTCCGTGTGCCAGACAATAACGATTTGCCAATGATTATGGTTGGACCTGGAACAGGGATTGCGCCATTCCGCGCGTTTTTACAAGAACGCCAATTCCGTGGAGCGAAAGGTAAAAACTGGTTATTTTTCGGCGACCGTAACGCGGCAACCGATTTTATTTACCGTGACGAATTGGAACAAATGGGTAACAGCGGTTTGTTAAACCGTTTAGATTTAGCGTTCTCGCGTGACCAAGAAGAAAAAATCTACGTTCAAGACAAAATGCGCGAACACGGTGCAGAATTGTTTAAATGGTTAGATGAAGAAGGTGGTTATTTCTTCGTGTGTGGCGATGCGTATCACATGGCAAAAGATGTGGATAAAGCCTTGCACGATGTGATTGCAACGCATGGAAATAAATCCGAACAACAAGCCATCGATTACGTTAATCAGCTTAAAAAAGATAAACGTTACGTTCGTGACGTGTACTAAATGACCGTTGATTATTTCGATTTGAATTGCCAAAAATGCCCGCGTCTCGCGGCATTTTTGTGTGAAGTGAAAGAAAAAAATCCGACTTATCACTGCAAACCTGTCGCGCCATTTGGCGATGAAAATGCAAAATTAGTGATTGTCGGACTTGCTCCAGGAATGCACGGCGCAAATGCTTCGGGGCGACCTTTTACGGGCGATTATGCGGGTTTGTTGCTGTATCAAGCGTTGTACGATTTTGGTTTTAGTAATAAATCCACGTCGGAATCATTAAGTGATGGTTTGGTTTTGAAAAATGTGCGAATTACCAATGCCGTAAAATGTTTACCACCACAAAATAAACCAACAGGCGAAGAAATTAACGTTTGTAATGCGTTTTTAACGAAAGAATTAAAAACGCTTCCTGAAAATTCGGTGATTTTGGCGGTGGGTTTGATTGCACATCAGGCTGTTTTGAAAGCCTACGATTTAAAAGTGTCGAGTGCGAAATTTGCTCACAACGTTAAACATGAATTGCCCAACGGACATTTTCTAATTGATTCGTATCACACCAGTCGCTACAACGTACAAACGAAACGCCTCACAAAAGCAAGTTTCAACGCGGTTTTTGAAACGATTATGCCGCTTTTGACGCCCCGATAATTACGTCAAAGTTTGCCGTTAAACAATGTTATGATAACGCCATCTTTTCAATTCGAAACCCGCGCAATTCAACATGGCATTAGCATTTAATCTACCGACGTATTTAACTCTGCTACGTATCGCGTTAATTCCTTTATTGGCAATTGTATTTTATTTACCGTGGGAAAACGCGAATGTTGCTTGTACGTTTATTTTTTTTCTCGCGGGCGTTACGGATTGGTTGGACGGATATTTAGCCCGAAAAATGCGGCTTGAAACTCAATTTGGCGCATTTTTAGATCCCGTTGCAGATAAATTGATGGTTGCCGTCGTTTTGATTTTATTGGTTCAAAAAATCCCCAGCCCTTATTTGGCAATTCCAGCTGCCATCATTATCGGACGCGAAATTACAATCGCGTCATTACGTGAATGGATGGCAGAAATTGGTAAACGCGCTCAAGTTCAGGTTTCGCCTTTAGGCAAATGGAAAACCAGTGTTCAAATGCTCGCCATTGGTTTTTTTCTTTATCATGACGATTTATTCGGTTTACCTGTTTTATCAATCGGTTATGACTTGCTTTATATCGCTGCCATTTTAACGTTATGGTCGATGATTCAATACTTGTACGCGGCTTTCACTGCTATTAACACTCACGAAAACCTCCACTGAACGGACACATAAAAATATGGAACAGGAAAAAATTTTGATTCAGAAAAATACCACCACACAAGACGAAATTTTACGTGCGGCGTTGAATTTGTTTGTGCGTAAAGGCTATTTCAATACGTCTTTGACGGAAATTGCACACGCTGCACAATTGTCAAAAACGCAAGAAATTTATCTCTATTTCGATTGTAAACAACAGCTCGCCACTGCGTTGTACAACAGTATCGTCGATAGTTTAAGTGTGTCGATTGATGAGATTCGGCGGCGTAATAAAAAAGCGTCTGAACAATTGCACAGTTTGGTCGATTTACTTTTTAAACTCACCGAAGAAGCCCCTGAAGCCTTGCGATTTCTATTTGAAATCAATACCAGTGAGTTTTTATCCCCCGATGCAAAGCCATATTTGCAAACGCCAGCGGTCAATAAAATGCTCAAAATGATTCAACTCGGAATTAACAATGGCGAAATTCGCAGTCTCGCACCGATGCTGATTTATAGTTACTTTTTCGGCATTATTAACACCACGTTACAGTTAATGTTAAACGGAACACTCGACAAAAAAACGGAATCGTATCAATCACAAGTTTGGCTCGTCGCATGGAATGCAATTGCAAAAAAATAAAGTGTTTTTAAATTGATTACAAAGCCGCCTTCACATGCTATTTGATATTAAAAATCAGCCGAAAAAACAACAGCGTATTCAATCTCGATTAACCATCGGCATCGTTTTTTTTTGGCTTATTAGTGCCATCATTTTAGCGGTCGTTGATAGTGTGTTTGCCATGATATTGCTACTTGGCGTGTGTGCTAGTTATCTTTTTTTCGAACGTTATACTCAAAAGTCAGAACAGTTACTCAAAAATTCATTGCACGAACTTGAATTACAAAAATTCGCTCTCGATCAACACGCTATTGTTAGTATTGCCGATAAATCTGGAAAAATTTTGTATGTGAATCAAAAATTTTGCGACATCAGTGGCTATACTTCTAAGGAGTTGGTCGGTCAGGATCATCGTTTGCTCAATTCCGGTTATCATCCCCAAGCTTTTTTTATGGATATGTGGCGAACCATTGCACGTAAAGAAACTTGGCATGGCAATGTTTGCAATAAGAATAAACAAGGCAAAATTTACTGGGTACGCTCAACGATTGTGCCACTGGTTGATGCAAATGAGCATGTTGATAGCTACATTTCGATGCGTACCGATATTACCGCACAAAAAGAAATGGAAGACGCTGCGCTTAAATCAGAAGAATGGCAGCGAACTATTTTAAATAATTTAGGTGACGGTGTTTATACCTTAGATTCCAGTGGTAAAGTTTCTTATCTTAATTCCACTGCTGAGAAGATGTTGGGATGGCGTTTTTCTGAAATCAAAGGTAAATCGGTTCACGATATTATTCATTACCAAACAGCAGCCGGTGAGCATTTACCTTTTGATGCCTGTCCGATTTCGATGAGTATGCGAAATAACAAAATCTATCGTTCAGACGACGAAGTTTTCTTTCATAAAAATGGTCGTCGTATCCAAGTTAGTATGGTCGGTGCGCCATTGCTAGATGGTGAACGGTTAATTGGGTCGGTAGCTTGTTTTCGTGACATTAGTTCACAAAAACTAATTCAAGAGCAACTTAGGCAAGCAAAAGATGCCGCTGAACAAGCCTCACGCTTAAAATCCGATTTTTTGTCAACCATGAGTCATGAGATTCGCACACCGATGAATGGCATTATCGGTATGACCGATTTATTACTAGATACACCGCTTGATGAAGAACAGTTGGAATTTGCCAGTATTGTGAAGAGTTCAGCGAATTCATTGTTAGGAATTATTAACGATATTCTAGATTTTTCGAAAATCGAAGCCAATCAGTTAGAAATTGACCAAATTGAGTTTTCATTGCCACAAATGTTGGAGGACTGTACTGACGTGGTTTCGATTCGCGCCCACGAAAAATCGTTGACGCTGATGAGTTATATCGATCCTCAAATACCGATTTTGTTACGTGGTGACCCGATGCGTTTACGGCAGATTCTGTTGAATTTTCTGAGTAATGCCGTGAAATTCACTGCTGAAGGTACTGTGATGGCACAAGCTTTATTGCTAAGTAAATCAGATTCGTTGGCACAGATTCGTTTAGAAATTAGTGACAATGGCATCGGAATTTCTCCCGAAACGCAACAACGTTTATTTCAACCATTTTCACAAGCCGATAGCTCTACCACACGTAAATATGGTGGTACAGGATTAGGATTGTCCATTTGTAAACGTTTGGTTGAATTGATGCACGGACACATTGGCGTAAATAGTACAATCGACGAAGGTTCAACATTTTGGGTGGAATTGCCGTTAGAAATCGCTATTTCACAAACGCAAGACATGGACGTGTCAAAAGTTAAAAATCGCGTGATATTAGTATTAGGGCATCATGCTGGACATCATGATATTTATCTGTCCTATTTAAAGTCATGGGGAGTAGATGTACATTCTTGTGAAAATAAATCTGATACGCAAATACTATTGCAACAGGTCAAAGATAGTGAATTCCCTTACGAAGCTTTATTGTTGGCGGGACTTTCAACAGACGAATTATTGAATACGATTAGTGATATTCGTGCTAAAGAACATCTACGCAGTTTACCGATTATCGTCTGCCAATCATCTCGCGAATCTAGCATCCGTCATAGTTTGTTGGACTGTGGTGCCAATAAAGTGCTGACTAATCCGGTGAAAAAATCCACGTTATTTAACAGTTTGATTGAAATTTTTTATGGTCATGAACTAACAGATACTGACACAAAACAGGCAATTAAAACGCACTCATCAGCGACGCAACCCCATCATTTATTGCTAGTGGAAGATAACACCGTCAACCAACAAATCGCAACTCGTTTGCTAGCGAAAATGGGTTATGTTGTGGATGTAGCAAATAATGGAAAAGAGGCACTGGATATTTTGGCGGCAAATCACAGTTATGATTTGGTGTTAATGGATTGCCAAATGCCGATTATGGATGGATTTGAAACCACGCGAGTGATTCGACAATACGAAGTCGAATTCAATAAAAACGCTTTGCCTATCATCGCCATGACTGCGAATGCGATGCACGGCGATAAAGAACGTTGTTTAGAAGCGGGCATGAATGATTATGTGACGAAACCCATTGATGCACATAAATTGAGTACCGCGATAAAAGATTGGTTGCCTAATTTCTCAACGTTAAATGCGGTTGAATCGATTGATGAGTTAAGAGACTTTGTTGAAGATAATGCTGCGTGTCCAATTGAAATGAGTCGAATGTTGGATTTATTTGATGATGACGAAGAGGTTATTGACGAATTATTAAGCGTGTTTTCTAGTTCGCTCGAGCCGTTAAAAATGGAACTTGCAACAGCGGTTGCCAATCACACGGCGGATGTTAAGGTCATTGCTCATGAAATAAAAGGTTCCGCTTATAATGTTGGGGCGGTGATTTTGGCGACACTCACTGAGCAACTTGAGCAAGTCGCATCACAACAGAACTGGTCAGAAATTGAAACGTTAACCACACGAATTGAAACCGAAATTGATCGAGCTAAACATTTTATTGAAAATAGAAAGTAGGTATTTATGTTCCATGTCCTAATTGTTGATGATAACGCGACGAACTTGACGTTATTTCGTCATTTATTGAAAAAAATAGACGATGTCGAAAGCATTTGTTTCGATGATGCTGAGAAAGCATTGGAATGGTGTCAAAGGAATGAACCCGATTTAGTGTTACTCGATTACATGATGCCTGTGATTGATGGATTAACTTTTATTAAACATTTTCGAGCCATTGAGGGTTATAAAGAAATTCCGCTGATTATGGTGACAGCCGACACAGAAAATGATGTACGGCATCGGGCGTTGGATTTGGGCGCACATGATTTTTTGACTAAACCTGTCGATAAAACCGAATTTTTAGCGCGAACCCGGAATTTGCTTGCACTGCGTAAAAGTCAGTCGGAATTAACCAATCGTGCTGAATGGCTGACCATTGAAGTTGAATATGCCATCAAAGAATTAAGAGCGCGGGAAAAAGAAATGGTGTTGCGACTTTCAAAAGCCGCTGAACATCGTGATCCTGAAACAGGGCAACATTTGTTGCGAATGGCAAATTATTCAAAGTTAATTGCACAAGAATTAAAACTTTCAAAAGTTGAGCAAGAATTGATTTTAGAAGCCGCGCCGATGCACGACATTGGGAAAGTTGCTACGCCAGATGCCATTTTATTAAAACAAGGAAAATTGAGTGCTGAAGAATTCGCTATCATGAAGCAACACGCTGAGACGGGTTACAGCATTTTATGCGACAGTGATTCGCTGTTAATTCGCACCGCAGCGACAATGGCGTGGACGCATCACGAAAAATGTGATGGAAGTGGTTATCCGCGCGGTTTGAAAGGTGATGCAATACCACTTTATGGTCGTATTATTGCGGTTGCTGATGTATTTGACGCACTCACCTCAGTGCGTCCTTATAAAAAAGCGTGGTCATTAGGCGATGCTAAGCAATTTTTAGCTGAACAATCAGGAACACATTTTGATCCGCAATGTGTCGAAGCATTTTTTCGTGTTTGGAGCGAGGTATTACTCATCCATGCTCATTACCAAGATGATGAGTCTGTCAATATAGAACAACTCTAAAACGTATGTTGACCAACACCGCTTTAAAAATTTGTTTGAGTGCCGGAGAAAGTTCTGGCGATCAAAATGCGGCAAATCTTTATCTTGAGCTTAAAAAACAATTTCCAAAGCTGAACGCTGTCGGAATGGGTGGTGCGAAAATGGCGGATGCGGGAATTTCGCTTTGTTACGATTCCAGCCAAATTGCGGTGATTGGCGTAGTGGAAGTGATTAAGCATTACGCCGAAATTCGTCGCGCGTTGAAAAAAATGCAGAATTTATTATTAAATGAACGTCCTGATTTATTGATTTGTGTCGATTACAAAGACTTCAATTATCAGTTAGCAAAATTTGCGAAACAAAATGGCATTAAAGTTTTGTTTTATGTCAGTCCACAAGTGTGGGTGTGGCGTAAAAATAGGGTGAAAAAATACGGTAAAGTAATTGATATGATGGCGGTTATTTTCCCGTTTGAGACGGCATATTACGAAGCTGAAAATGTCCCCGTGCGTTATGTGGGTCATCCGTCGGTTGATAAAGCAATTCCGAATTTCACCAAATCCGAAGCTCTCGAAAAATTTCATTTAAATCCATGTGCGCCCGTTATTGGTTTAGTGGCTGGTAGTCGGGTAAATGAAATTAAACATTTGTTGCCGGTGATGTTAGAAGCTGCTGAACACTTGAAAGTCGATTTTCAAAATTGCCAATTTATTCTGCCGCAAGCCGATTCGCTTCCAGACGATTTAATCCAACATTATTTGAATCAAGCCAAAGTTAGCGTGACGGTGATTAAAAATCAGCCCTACGATGTGATGCAATGTTGCGACGCGATTATGACGTGTTCCGGCACGGCGACATTAG
This sequence comes from Methylococcales bacterium, assembly GCA_028713055.1. GTDB lineage: Bacteria > Pseudomonadota > Gammaproteobacteria > Methylococcales > Methylomonadaceae > UBA10906. Next base: position 10,481 of record JAQTOX010000016.1, read on the forward strand.
AAATTGCGTTGCTTGGTATTCCGATGGTGATTTGTTATCGATTAAATTCGCTAACGTATTGGCTGGGACGTTTATTGATAAAAACGCGCTTCATTGGTTTACCGAATATCGTTTTTGGTGATGGTATTGTGCGTGAGCTAATCCAACATGACGCAACAGCTGAAAATTTAGCAAATGAAATTCATCGCTTGCTGACAGATTCCGAAGCTGCCCAAAATTGTCGCGCTGATTTAGAAATCGTGCGCGAAAAATTAGGGCAGGGCGGTGGTATTCAAAATATGACGGCACTTGTTTTGGAAATGTTACAACGCTGATTCCAACGCCTGTAAAAATGCTTTATTTTCGCTCGGTGTTCCAACGGTCACACGCAAACAATCCGTTAGTAATCCGCCTTGTGGATGGACATTTTTAATCAATACGCCTTGTGCTTTTATCGCTTCAAAAATTTTAGTCGCTTGATTTTCAGGTGTTTTAAACAAAATAAAATTAGCTGCACTTTCGTAAGCGGTAACACCGGTTAACGAGTTTAACGCATTCAACATCAATGTCCGTTCATCACAAATCGCCGTCGTCTGTTCGCTAAAAACAGTTTTATTTTCTAAAGCAAATTGGACGCTTGCTTGTGTCAATACATTGATGTTGTAAGGCAAACGAATTTTATGTAGTTGCTCAATAATTTCACGTTCACCAGCAATATAACCCAAACGCAAACCTGCTAAACCCAGTTTCGATACCGTTCGCATCACTAAAACGTTGTTTGCCACACGGTTCATAAAACTGGCATTGGCAAACGGTTCATAGGCTTCGTCAATAATGACCAGCCCATTTGTCGCATTGATAATTTTGTTGATTGATTCTGCATCAAATAAATTTCCGGTCGGATTATTCGGGTAAGCAAGAAAAATAATCGCCGGATTGTATTGCTCAATCGCCGCTAACATCGCAGGTAAATCCAAATCAAAATTATCCGTCAGCGAAACACCGTGATAATTTAGTCCTAAATAATCGCTGATTTGTTTGTACATCACAAAACTTGGCGTAGTGCTTAAAACGTGAGAATTTTGCGGCAACGCTATAAGTAATAATTGAATAATTTCATCCGAACCGTTACCAAGCAACACATCGATTTCGTCTGAAAGTTGATTCTGTGTTTTTAACGTCGTAGTTAATTCACGTGCTTCGGGATCGGGATAACGATTTAACGGACAGTTTTTCAAACGCGCCAACCACGCTTGTTTGAGTTCGTCTGACCAAGTGTAGGGATTTTCCATAGCATCGAGTTTAATAAGACCTTGTGCGTTGGCAACATGATAGGCAGATAACGCTAAAACTTCGGGGCGAAAAAGCGTTTGTAGATTGAGTTTTGACATTGAATTTTTAAAAGTGAGATTAAAGAATGAACTGTATTTTAACTGAAAACCAACGTGAAATTGACGAAAGCTGGATGCGTTACGCGATTCGTCTAGCGCAACGTGCCGAAACAGCTGGCGAAGTTCCTGTGGGCGCGTTGTTGGTAAAAAACGAAAAAGTTATTGCCGAAGGTTGGAATGTGGTCATTGAAACGCATGATCCTAGCGCACATGCGGAAGTTATCGCAATTCGTCAATCCGGCAAAATTGTTAGAAATTACCGTTTGATTGATACGACACTCTATGTGACTTTAGAACCGTGTGTGATGTGCATGGGTGCAATTAGTCATGCACGGGTAAAACGGTTAGTTTTTGGCGCGTTCGACGAAAAACGTGGCGCGGTGTGCAATGCTTTAAATCTCACCGACGCGCCATTTTTAAATCATCGAGTCGATTGGCAAGGCGGAATTTTGGAAGAAACCTGTTCGCAATTGTTGAAAGATTTTTTTACTGTGCGACGTAAATCACAACGCTAAAACTAATTCTGCCACGTTTAAACCCAACGCTTTTTCAATCCCAACAAACGATGTTGTTAAACGTGGATTGATTTCGAGGACAAAACAAACATCGTCGGTTTCAAAAACATCGTCGGTTTCAATTAAGTCGACACCCACGTAACCAAATAAATCAGGAAACGCCAGTGCGATTTGTGTTGCCAATTTTTGATAACGCCCGTCGTCTAATTTGTAATTAACATCGATATTTTGCAAAACGTATTGCTGATTTTTCACTTCAAAAATTTGCAAATTCACACACAATAAACGCGCTTCCCCATTTTTAAATAAACACGACAAGCTAGTTTTCTCACCATGCAAATGCGGTTGAATGAGACATTTTTTTTCAAGTGAGGGCAGGGCAGTCCAATTTTTTTCAGTAGTAAGCAAAAAGGTATTTTCTGCGCCTACGCCGTCAATGGGTTTAATAATCCATTCTTTGGTTTTGTCATAATCGAATTCGGGATTAAAAACTTCTGTTGGTACGGTTTGGATTTTCGCAGCGTGTAAAATTTGAAAAGTCGTTAATTTATTTGCCGTCAACGCAACGGCTTTTGAAGGTGACGTTAGCAAACGTTTATGTGCATCTTCAACATAACGACAGAATCGTCCCAAAATACCGTCGAATTCGGGCGCAATTACCCAAACGGCATCGACGTTTTTTATGTGTTTTTGAAATTCGATTTCGACATTTTTTTCTGCTGGAAATAAAACCGTTTCAACATCGGATAATTTGACAAAATTGGAAAGCAACGCCTCCACCATCATTTGTCCTTCACGCGCTAAACTTTTCGAGGCTTCGCCATTCGCTGTAATGTATTCAAAAATTAAAACTTTCATTCGCTTACCAACATATTCCAAATTGGCAAAAATTTTTCACATTGTGTCTCAAAATCGCCGTTGTTCAACACACGTTCAATCGAATTTTCGTCAAAAAAACGCCGTAATTCCACTTCGTAATCTTGTTCAAGTGCATAAGTTAAAACGTTTTTGGCCGCTTTCATTGCGTCTTTTTTTGCTTTTACATACGCAAAACTCGCTTCAGTAAAAAAGGCTTCGGGATGCTGTAAACCATTTCGATAAATTTCGAGTAAATCACACAAAAAATCAGTCTGTGCCATTTTAGGTGTAAAAACTAACTCGTCTAATTTGGGTTCTTTGTCATTGCGACTAAATAAATACGTCGGTTGTGAGCATTGTTGATTGATAACCAAGTGATGCAACAACGCCCCTATGAAATCCTTACCTTTCAAAGATGTATAACGATAATACAAGCCGCCGTTTTCATAGCAATTCGATAATTTACCTACCAATCGACAACCATCAACGCGCAAATCAATCACAACATCTTCAATACGTTCACCAATATTTTTGGCGTTAATTTTCTCGGAAAACTCTGAAATCTCAGCATTTTGTTTTTCAAATTCCAAATCACCCAAAACACCAGAAAGCCACAAACCTTCGGCTTTCAATCGTTCAATGGATACGGTTTCACCCCGTAAATGTTTGTGCAACCAATCACTGTAAACGTTGTATTTATCCAATCGTTCAAGATAAAACGGCTCACGTTCTTCAACCACGCTGTCCAACGTTTTGAGTCTGACGGCTAATTGACGACGTAAAAAATGTTTTTGTGGATGACGAAAAAAAGAAAATAAATCGTGCAATTCAATAACAGGGTCGGATACAGACTGTAATTTTCCTTGCCACCATTGTTCAGGTGGTGATTTTGATTTTGTTAACGCCAATGCTGTTTCAAAATCACGTTGTGAATAATTGCGTAAATTGGAATCTGAACCGTCAAAATAACGTCGACTGAAACCATGCAACGGATGAAAAACGGTTAAGTTTTCGAGCGAATACGATTCCCGTAAAACATCCAATAATTCACTGATAATCACGGAAGGCGGAATTTTTTCATTGTGATTTAACGACTGTCCGAGATACGTCAAAATCAATTGCTGGCGCGTTGACAATATAATTTCTAAAAACTGATACCGGTCGTCATTTCGGCGAGAACGGTCGCCTTTTCGGAAATGTTGTGCGATTAAATCGAACGTCGGTTGACGGTCAATTTTTGGAAATTCACCATCGTTCATACCGAGCAACGCGATAACTTTGAATGGAATTGAACGCATCGGTAACATCGAGCAAAATGTTAATTGTCCACGCAAAAAACCATTCGACGATTTACGTTCTTCAACGCGACTTTCGAGCCAGCTAATAATCACCTGCAATGCCACCGTTGAATCGGTTAAATGATTTAATTGATCAGGCAATTCGTCTAGCAATTCATTCACTTGTTGGCGTTCAATGGCTTCGGCGTTGCTCAATAATTTTTCGGTGTAATCGTAAAGGCTGTTTCGCCAATTATTCAACGATTGTGCTGTTTTAAAATTGTCGCTGGCGGTAAAAAGTAATTGTAAAAAATCATTCAAACCGCCTAACGCCAATGCTGTCGAACCTTCAATGTGCGGATACGGCAAAATATCTTGCACAAAATTGCTGTCGTCACCGACCGCATAACCCATAAACAATCGATTCAACATGGCTTGCCAAGTATTTGCATCTAAATTCGGCAAGTCTAATTCGGCTTTATGGTCGCCCGATTTTCCCCAGCGAACTTGCGTATCTTTTACCCAATGACGAATCAACTCTAAATCGGTTTCTGACAAATCAAAATGCGTGTGAACCATCGGTTGTGCAAGTAAATCCAACACACTTTGCCAACCAAAACGACTTTGTGACACATGCAAAAAACGAATAAAAATATCCAGCGCGTGATTGCTTAATCGCAAACTTCTGTCTGCAATCGTGTGGTGAATGTCGTGAAAAACTGCTGAAATGAACGGTTCGTAATTTTGAATACCAGGCGACATCACAACGATGTCACGCAGTTCTAACGTTGCATCGTGTTCAAGTGCGTGAATGAGTTGATTTTTCAATACTTCAACTTCACGCATTCGAGAGTGGCATGCGTGAATTTGAATTGAATCATCAGGTTTTAATTCATATTTTCCTGCTTCATTATTCAACAAATCATTTTGCAACCGCTGTAAAACCGTCGCGCCGTCTGCACTTTCGAACGTATCAACATCTAAATCAATCGCCAAATTTTGCTCTAGTAATAATACTTGAAACTCACGTCCTTGTTGACCTAACGACGAAAGCAACGGATGCGAATCATATTGTTCTTCTGGTGTTTGTTTGAGGCGAGAACGTTTACTTGGAATATCTGCCCAATAATCTTGTGACGGATTCAACAAAAATAAATGCAACTGACAATGTTTTGATAGTCCGTGCAAAAACGCTAAGAACAACGGCGGCATCGTGTTAATTCCAAACACAATCACCCGTTCGGGCAATTTGTCGGCATAAAAATTCTCGTCAGCGTCTAACAATTGATTGATAACTTTTTGCCACAACGCGCCACGATGTTGTGTGCCGATTTGCTTGGTAATGTTACGCCACAAGGCTTTTTGCCAACGTTCTGCCGCCGTATCGTAAACCAATTTATTTTCTTGCCACGCTGTCAATAAATCAGGACGCATCATTTGATATTGGTCAAAAAGTTGCGCCAATTCTTGCGCGAGTTGATAGCGTTTTAACTCAGGATTTTCGCTCGACAAATACTGTTGCAACGGCAAAAAATCGTCATCATCCAACTCACGTAACACATTTTCAATTCGCCATGTCATTTTGTGACGATCAAATGCCGCGTCATTTAAACGACTATCGAGTTTTTGCGCGACAGAACTAAAAAATTTTGCAGGAAATAAAAATTCATAATTCGCCCAAATTTGAAATGTTTGTGCAAGTTGTTGCGACAACCAACGTTCCATGCCTTGGCTTTGAATCAAAAAAATTTCTTTTCTGAAAGGGGAACTTAGCGGTAGCGTTTTAATCACTAATGCCATGTGTGCAACTAAATTTTCGGTTTTGTTCGAGCTGTGCAGAATAAACATGAGGACAACGTTCTAGGTGAAAGGTTCCAAAATTTTTGACATTGTTTAATTGTCAAACTATTGGCTCGTTTTATGATAACAATTTGTTATAACTACATTTTTTAAATGTTGGCTTTCATTGTGCATTTAAATGTGTAACTGATTTTACGCGGCGTTTTTTAGCAACAGTTAATTTGTTTTTCGATTCCTTGGGTACAAATTATTTAGTCTAAATCTCTATGCGTATTATCAGAATTTACTTGCTCATAGTAACACTTACTTTTTGGAGGCAACATGGCTCTCATCATCAATACAAATTTAGGTTCAATTAACGGACAACGCAATTTACAGGGTTCTGCAACTGCACAATCGACTGCAATGACACGTTTATCTTCTGGTGTGCGCGTTAATAATGCAAAAGACGACGCGGCTGGTTTGGCGATTGCTGACCGGATGAATTCACAAATTCGCGGCATGACTGTGGCGACTAGAAATGCGAATGACGGTATTTCGTTAACACAAACAGCAGAGGGCGCATTAGGTTCTCTAACCGATACGCTGCAACGGATGCGTGATTTAGCGGTGCAATCCTCAAGCAACGCAGGGGTTTCAGATTCAGATCGTGCAAAAATGCAGACCGAATTCAAAGCATTAAACGACGAATTATTGCGCGTAGTGGGAAACAGCGAATTCAATGGCAAAAAAATTCTAAACGGTGATTTAGCCAACGGTTTGAATATTCAAGTTGGGGCAACTACGGATACAAATAGCCGTATTAGTGTTGCTGTTTCTAATATGAGTACATTGCTAACGCCTGTAACGAAATCAACGTTATATCCTAGAAATGAAGCGGTTGATGCAACTTTATCTTCAACTGTTGCTAGTGTTGCAAATAGTGCCGCGACAGATGTACAACTAAAAGCGGCTAATGATTCTGCAAAATTAGCAAATGCGGCAGTTGAATCTGCAAAATTAGCCGCCGCTTCACCCAACGATCTTGCCTTGGCAAAAGCGGCTTCTTTGGCGAATTTAGCGGCAGCAACAGCACTTTCGGCTTCATCAACAAACACTTTTACAACTTCCACTGCAAATAAAGATGCTGGTCTTGTTTCGGATGCGTTTTTAATTTCAGTTACAGCTGCAAATGCTTCTAACGTTGCCTCTGCGGGTGCAATTGCCAATGTAGATGCAACTATTCAAGGTTTGATAGCAACGGATGCAAATCAAGCATCTTCCCTATTGACAACAGCAAAGCAATTAGCTGCATCGGCGGCGGCTAATGTTAGCTCAGCAGGGACAAATATCTACGTGACGACGATGAATGGACTTACTGGAGACACATTAACTACCGTTGATTCTAATGCAACGGTACCACCAGCAGATAACGAGTTAAACCGAGCGGTTGCTAGATACGCAAAAGGATCTTTTGGTGCAGATAGAGCTGCCCAAAAAGCTTTAGCGGCTTCAGATGTTGCCAAAGCTATCGCGTCTGCCTCTTATGTAAATGATCCATTGAAAACATTGACGGCAAACGAAACCGACAAAATTTCGTTCATTAACAACAATAAACTAGTCGTTGATACGTCGATGGCTGTTGACGGTGTTTCAACCGATTACGCACTATCGTCTGTTAATTCTATCGATGCGGCAATTGCTTCAATTGATACTGAACGCTCGAATTTAGGTTCAACGCAAAACCGTTTCACGACGACAATTTCTAATTTACAAAACGGTATCGAAAACCAATCAGCCGCTAAATCGCGCATTATGGATGCTGATTTTGCTCAAGAAACAGCCGCCTTAAGTCGCGCTCAAATCTTGCAACAAGCAGGTACAGCGATGCTCGCACAAGCTAATCAATCGGGACAATCGGTAATGACATTGTTGAGATAACTTTGGTCATTTTAGAAATCGTAGCACTGAAAGGGTAAGGTCAAATCTTGCCCTTTTTGTTTTGTCATCTTGAAAATTAACATGGCCAGTTAAATTTGAGTTTAGACCTGTAGTGCCGACACGTTCGACAAAGATATTTTTTAGAAAAATATGTTTTTAAACTTTTGGGGGCGACATGACAACTACAATCAATACAAACTTAGCGTCAATTAACGCGCAACACAATTTGCAGAATTCGGCAACCGCCTTATCTACCGCGATGCAGCGTTTATCTTCTGGTACACGTATTAACTCAGCAAAAGATGATGCCGCAGGTCTAGCCATCGCAGATCACATAACATCACAAATACGAGGTATGACGGTCGCAACAAGAAATGCGTACGATGGTATTTCGTTAACCCAAACAGCAGAGGGTGCATTGAGTTCATTAACTGATACGTTGCAACGAATGCGTGATTTAGCGGTGCAATCAGCGAGCAATGCAGGTGTTTCTGCTTCTGATCGTGCAAAAATGCAAACAGAATTCAAAGCATTAAATGAGGAATTGTTGCGTGTTGTGCAAAATAGCGAATTTAACGGCAAAAAAATTCTAAATGGTGATTTAGCGAATGGTTTGGAAGTTCAGGTAGGAGCCAACGCTGACGCTACCAGCCGCATTAAAGTAGCCGTTTCTGATATGAATACATTACTTAACCCCGTGGCAAAATCAACACTATATCCTAAAGGCGAGGCAGTCGATGCAACACTGGCTTTAGCTATTGCTAGTGCAGCGACGACAGCAGTCGCTAATCCTCAACTGAAAGCGGCTAATGATGCAACAACATTGGCGAATGCAGCTGTTATTGCCGCAAAGTTAGCGGCAGCTTCACCCACAGATTTAGCCTTAGCAAATGATGCGGTGGCTAAAAATAAAACAGCGGCTTCAGCAATAAATGGTGCAATTACTGGGTTAACGCCCGAAATAACATCGACGCAAGCATTTCAAGATGCGGTGGCTGTTGCTAAAACGAATGCTGCAGCTGTTGATACGGCTCTAACAGGTGCAGCTTTAACAACTACCGACGCTAACCAAGCGGCTTCTTTAGTAACAACTGCAAAACAATTAGCTGAAGCTGCCGTGCAAAATGTGTCTTATCACGGTCAAAATCTCTATACGTCTACGATGGCTTCATTGGATGTAAATCTTGATAACGCAGTTGCCAATAATGTAACAAAAAGTGCTTTAGGGGCGGATAGAATCGCCCAAAAAACATTAGCTGCATTAGATATTTCTAGGGCGATTGCATCAGCTTCTTATATCAACGATCCCACTAAAACTCAAACAGCGAATGACACAGATAAAGCTTCTTTTATTAACAATAATAAGTTAGTTGTTGAAACATCAATGGCAGCAGATAAAGTTTCGGCGGATTATGCGTTGTCATCCGTTAATGCAATTGATTCTGTCATTGCGGCTATCGATACGGAGCGTTCCAATTTGGGTTCAACGCAAAATCGATTCACAACAACCATTGCTAATTTGCAAAACGGTATTGAAAACCAATCTGCGGCTAGGTCACGCATCACAGATGCGGATTTTGCTCAAGAAACAGCGAATTTAAGTCGCGCTCAGATTTTACAACAAGCCGGAATCGCGATACTTGCACAGGCGAACCAGTCAGGGCAATCTGTGTTGACGTTGTTACGATAGCTTTAATAGCTGGCTTTTAAATCTCCAAAATTCACAAAAGAAAAAATTAAAGTAACGAAAAATTGCGCCGATAACACACGCGAGTTTCGAATTTACAAACTTTTTGCGAATGTAAAAAAACTTTTCTTAGTCTTTTTAATTTAAATCACTTTTGGGCAATTCCGCCCAGAAGCTTTTGGAGATATATCATGGCACTCGTAATCAACACCAACCTTGGCTCAATCAACGGTCAACGTAATTTAAATAGTTCTGGTACGGCACTTTCTACCGCAATGAATCGTTTGTCATCAGGTGTTCGTGTTAACAACGCGAAAGATGATGCGGCTGGTTTGGCTATTGCAGATCGTATGAATTCACAAGTTCGCGGTATGACTGTTGCAGTAAGAAACGCAAACGATGGTATTTCATTGACGCAAACTGCTGAGGGTGCGTTAGGTTCATTGACTGATACGTTACAACGTATGCGTGACTTAGCTGTTCAATCATCAAGTAACGCAGGTGTATCTGCTTCTGACCGCGATAAAATGAACACAGAATTTAAAGCATTAAACGAAGAGTTGATTCGTGTGGTGCAAAACAGTGAATTCAACGGTAAAAAAATCTTAAATGGTGATTTAGCGGGTGGTTTGAATATTCAAGTTGGTGCAACAACCGATACTAACAGTCGTATCAGTGTTGCAGTTTCAAACATGGCGACCTTATTAACCCCAGTAACAAAAGCAACGTTAAGCCCTGCATATCAACCTATCGATTCAACATTGGCATCTACTGTTGCAAATAACGCAAATACGGCAGCATTGGATCCTACTTTAGCTGCTGCAAATGCGGCTGCAAAATTGGCAAATGCGGCTGTTGTTGCGGCAGCGGCAGCTCAGGCTTCACCAACCGATTTAGCTTTGGCAAAAGCGGCTTCTTTAGCAAACGTTGCTGCAGCCGCTGCAGTTGCTGGTTCGTCAGCAGTTACAAAAACGACTACTGATGCAAACGGTCCAGCAGGTACGGCTCTTCTTTCGCAAGCATTTGTGGATGGCGTAACTGCAGCATCTTCATCTGATACCGCAGCGAGCGCAGCTATCGCTGTGACTGATGCAACGATGCAAGTAGCAACAGTCACAGATACTAGCCAAGCGGCTTCTTTGTTGACAACAGCGAAACAATTAGCATCAGCAGCGTCAGCGAACGTAGCGGCTTCGGGTCAAAATGTTTATGTCACAACAATGAACGCAATGGATGGCGATACGCTTAACGTACCTGCATCTGCATTAGATGCAACGGGTCAGCTTGTTGTCAGCAATACATTAAATGATGCTGTGAACAGAGCGCAAAAAGTTGGCAACGCCTTTGGTGCGGATAGAGAAGCACAAAAAACACTTGCGGGTTTGCAAATTGCTAAAGCGATCGCTGCGGCATCTTACGTTAATAATCCATTAGCAACAGCCACAGCAAACGACACAGATAAAGCCTCTTTTGTTGCTAACAATAAATTGGTCGTTAGTGTTTCAACAGCAGCAGATGCTGTCGCCGCCGATTATGCGTTATCTGCGATGAATCATATAGATAAAGCGATTGCTTCAATCGATACTGAACGTTCTAACTTGGGTTCAACTCAAAACCGTTTTACAACTACGATTTCTAACTTGCAAAATGGTATTGAAAACCAATCTGCTGCTAAATCACGCATTTTAGATGCCGATTTCGCTACAGAAACAGCAAACTTGAGTCGCGCTCAAATCTTGCAACAAGCAGGAACTGCGATGTTAGCGCAAGCAAATCAGTCAGGTCAAAGCGTAATGACTTTGTTGAGATAAGGTTCTATACTTGCGGCATGGGCTGGTGGGCGTTGGTTTCGCTGGCTCACGCTAATAAAGTTAAAAGTTCCTAATCAAAATCGGCGCGGGTGTTTCGACGAAAGCCTGACGCGAGATGAAAAACGAGGGTGTCATGAGTGATATAAATATAACGCCTGCTCCTATTCAAGTTCCAAGAAGTCCACCGGTTCAGTTTTCGAGCGTGTCGAGTGTAATATCGAACGTATCAAGTCAAACGGTATCAGTAACTGAGAATGTGGCGCAATCCATAACAACAGAGGTGAATGCGCTAACCCATCAGCAGTTAAGCGTTGATACCGTGAAAGCAGCAATAGTTACGGGTAATGCTCTTCTTCAGAATGTGAATCGTAATTTGCAGTTTCAAGTTGATGATGCAACAAAGCTGGTTGTGGTTAAAATCGTAGATAGCAAAACTGGCGAGCTAGTTCGCCAGATTCCAACCGTTGAAATGCTCGATTTTATTCGGCACATGAAAGAGATGGAAGGGAAAGCTGGATCTATTATGCACGACAAAGCGTAATTTAATTTTTTGAGAGCGGAGGTGGGTAATGGCTATAACAAGTTCAGTAGGTGTCGGTAGTGGTATTGATATTAACGGTACCGTCAGTCAAATAACGGCTGCCGAAGGTAAGCCACAACTAGATGCGATTGCAGCTAAAGCAACTATCTCGCAAACCAAATTAAGTGGACTTGGCACTTTAAAAAGTGCCTTGTCAACTTTTCAAAGTGCCGTTAAAGCGTTAGATGTCAGTACGGCATTTCAAGCACAGCAAATTACATCAAGTGACGAAAAAATATTAAAAGTATCGGTTGATCCAGCTTCAACTTCGGCACCACATACAATTAAAGTAATCGCATTAGCAAAAGCTCAAAAATCAGTATCGACAGCGGAATTCAAAAGCACGGATGTTGTTTCCGAAGGTATGCTTATTTTTAATGACAATGCAGGCGCACCTAAATTTTCAGCGACCATTACAAAAGGTGTTAATGACACAATTACTGGACTGCGTGATGCGATTAACAATGCAAAGGGGAATAGCAGCGTAGTCGCGAGTATAGTGAACGTTGATTCTAAAACATCACCCGGGACAACGGTTGCGAAGTTGGTGCTAACCGCTAAAACCCCTGGTCTAGCAAATTCGTTTTCTATAGATGCTTCAATGGGAGATGCACGGTTCAATTTAGATGCTGTGTCAACACCGATGAATTTTGGTACAACAGAAGCAACAGATGCTAATCTCATCATCGATCCGCAACCAGGTGCAGCGACAGCTCAACGATCTGTTGCGAATGTTGAATTTTCTGGAACAGATGTTGTTGCACCAGGTTTAATTTCTTTTAAAGATTCAGCAGGGATTGAAAAGTTTTCAGTTAATATCATCAAAGGCGGTAACGATAAAATTTTTGCAGCGATGGATGCTATCAATAATGCTCCAGGTAATACGAGCGTTGTTGCTAGTGTTATCAACGTTGAATCAAAAAACAATCCAGGTACCAGCGTTTCCAAATTAGTTTTTACGGCAAAACAGCCTGGTATTGATAATAAATTTGTGATTGACGCCTCAGAAGGTGATGTTCGTCTTTCATTAGATGGCTCTCCTGTTAATGCACAGCAATCTACTTCCTCCATAGAATTTGCAGCAACAGATAAGGTTTTACCTGGTACATTAGTATTCAAGGATTCGGGAGGAGCAGCTAAATTTTCAGTTAATATTGCAGCGGATGTAACAACCACTGTTGGTCCTGATGGAAATACTATTCCTGTGGATGCAGATGGCAATCTTGTTATTCCTAACGATGCGAATGGTGTGCCTGTTGCTACTACGACAAAAACGACTAAGGGTAACGATACATTAGAGCAATTGCGAGATGCGATTAACTACAATCCAGAAAATAAACTGGTTTTAGCGAGTATTGTTAGTATTAAAACTGCCGCGACGACGGTTCAGAGTGATCAGCTTGATTCTAATGGTAACGTAATCCTGACTACTATCCCCGAGAAAACCACATCAAAGTTGGTTTTGACTGCTTTAAAATCAGGCGCGGATAAGGGATTTACAGTTGATGGAAGTGCGGGGGATACACGCCTGACGCTAGACCCGGTCAATGCGCCGACTAATTTTACGTCCACGTCAACATTACCCGCCTACGATACAACGGCGGCAACCAATCCTAATGATGGTGGTCAGTCGGTAACACGTAGTTCAAACTCTATTGGTGATGCAATACCCGGTGTAACATTAAACCTGGTTGCAGTAGGAACATCAGAAATTGATACAAAAGTAGATCAAGGAACAATTTCAAAACCGATTAGTGCCTTTGTTGATAGCTATAACAAATTAAGTGATTCACTTAAACAATTAACAAATTATGTGGGACCAGGTGATTCTGGGAATGGTGCATTGTTGGGCGATTCGACCCTGCAATCTATCATTTCGCAGGTTAAACAAATTATAAATAGCAAAGTCAGTTCGGCTACAGGCGACTATAATTCATTGAATCAACTTGGGGTTAGTTTTGATAAGAAAGGAGTCATGTCGCTAGACAATACGAAGTTACAAGCAGCTTTATCTGCAAATCTTACTTCTGTAGGTGATGTGTTTGCGTCGACAAATGGTATTGCAACACAGTTAAATACTAAAATTACGCAATATTTAGATTCAAACGGCGTACTCAGTACTGAACAGGACAGTTTAAACAAACAGCTTACTCAACTCACAACGGAAAAGGCGGCAGTTAATACTCGATTGGCAGCAACCCAAAAAAGTTTGCAAAAGCAGTTTATTGCAATGGATACTGCGGTGTCTCAGTTTAAAAATACCGGTACTTATTTAACCCAAGCATTAACTCCAAAAAATAACAACAACTAAGAGTCCGTTATGGCAGCAGTAATGAACAATAGAAAATATGCAAATCAGTACGCCGCAGTACATACCGAAAGCATCGTTGAGGAATCAACCCCACATGCGTTAATTCAGATGTTAATGGATGGTTTTTTGATGCAAGTGAATGCCGCAAAAGGTGCAATAACACGAGGCAGTTTTGAAGATAAGAGTACACATATTTCTCGTGCTATTTCGATTATCGGTGGTTTAATCGATGGTATTGATATGGAGCGTGGTGGTTCGATTGCTGAAAATCTAAATAGATTATACGAGTACATCAATGCTAAATTGTTCCAAGCAAGTGCAGAAAATAGTCTCGAAATGTTAGATGAGGTTAGCGATTTGATGCGTTCAGTCAAAGAAGCCTGGGATGCAATTCCTGAGGCACATCGTTAAAATGAGTGCGTTGCTACAAGAGTTAAATGGTTTTTCGTTAAGGATTGCGCAAGCCATTGAGTCGAACGATTGGGAACAGTTGACTGAAATTTTGATGCAGCGTCAAGCGCGTTTAGAAACATTGTTAAACGTGCCATTGTCGGAAAACGAGCAACACGCTATTCAGGGTGTCTTAGAATCCATTCAAGCGATGGACAGCTTATTTGTCGATACGGTTCAGTCGAAAAAGACAGAACTGCTCAAAGATTTCAAATCGGTAGCGCAAGGGCAAAAAGTGGTTCGTGCCTATTACGCTACTGCGACTAATTAGATTGACGGTTTAATTTCAGTTTTATCTTCTTTCTTCTCAATTGCTTCAATAGGCAATGCCAACGATTTTGGTTGCAACCAATTGTTCACTTCTTGAACGTTCTGCTCGGTAATCATCCCCACTGAACGCATAAAACGCGCTCGATGCTTAATATAAGCATATTTTGCTTGCGATAATTCTCGTTTTGCTTTGAACTCCTCTTGTTGTGCATTCAAAATGTCAGTTACCGTTTTGACACCAAATTTAAAGCCATGTTCGTTGGCTTCGCGTGATTTTGCAGCGGAAGCCACAGCTTTGCGTGAAGCTTCAATTCGACGCACACTCGCGTTTGAACTCAAAAAGGAATCACTCGTTTCTTTAACTAACGCTCTAATTTTGGCTTCATTCTCATTTTTTGCCAATTCCAATTTGTGTTCTGATTCAAATAATTGGTGAATACTCACACCGCCATCAAAAATCGGTACCGTTACGTTAATTGCACCGACTTGTGTTGAATACTGCGTACCTAAATTTGAACTTTGATAACCGGTGTTTGTATCATAATAATTGAGTTGTAAATCTACTTCGGGCAAAAACTTTGATTTTTGTACTATCACACTGGTACTTGCGGCTTCAATGGCTTTCAATTGCGCGGCTAAACTTGGGTTTTCACTTTTCGCCACTTCCACCCATTGTTCCAATTGTCCATCTAACGGTTTGTAATCCACGTTATCTTTGAGCTTATATAAATCTGAAAATGGTGTATTGGTCAGCTCCTTCAATGCTTCTTTAGCGGTGACAACAATCGTTTCTGCTTCAATTTCAGACGCTTTTAATTGGTCCAAACGTGCTTCAATTTCATAAACATCTGTAATTTTGACCAATTGTTTGGTGAATTGTTTTTGTGTTTGCTCTAAACGCTTAGCCATTGCATTTTTTTCAGTTTGATAAAAATATAATTGGTCTTCTGCTTCCAAAACTCCAAAATATTTTTCAACCACTTTGTGGATTAAGGCATGTTGTGCTTCAATGTTTTCTGCGCTGTATTGTTCTTCGACCGTATTCGCTCGTCGCCAATTCCAGAATTTAGAAAAATCAAATAGTGTTTGATTCAGCGAAACGTAGTAGCGCGTACCATCATAGGTACTACTTTTTGATGGTGTTTTACCTGAGGCGGCAGTGTCTTGACTATTTTTCGACCAATTTGCACTGCCACTGATTTGTGGCAACATTTGACCGAGAGCTTCCTGAGTTTGCTCTTTGGTAATTTCCATGTTTATCGCCGCCGCTCTCGATTCTGGATCGGCTTCTAAAGCTTGTTGATAAATCGTCATCAAATCTTCGGAATACGCATTTGAAACGTGCGCCAAAATCATACAGGCGACTAAATGTTTTAATTTAAATTTTTTCACAGTTAGTCCTCAATCATCGCTTTTGCCCAAGCATTGCTAATCGGTTGCATCAAGTATTCGAATACAGTGCGTTCACCCGTGTTAATCAATACGTCAGCTGGCATACCAGGTAATAATTCCATGTTACCTAGCTTGACGTAACTTTCAGGCGTAAGTTCAATTTTCGCACTGTAATACGGCTGTCCAGTGCGTTCATCAACAATTTTGTCCGCTGATACCCCAATTAACTTGCCAACTGTTTTTGGCACAAGGGCTTGTTTAAACGCACTGAAACGTACTCCCGCCACTAAACCGACGTGAACACGGTCAATATCCATCGGCGAAACTCGTGCCTCAACAACTAATTCCTCACCTTGCGGAACGATGTCGAGGATTGGTTTGCCCGGTGTAATTACGCCACCAATAGTGTATATCGAAACCCCCATTACCCGACCAGCAGCTGGCGATTTGATTTGAATCCGTTTTACTTTGTCAACGGTCGCGGTCAAACGCTGCGTAACATCGTAAAGTTGCGCCTGAATTTCACCAAATTTATCGGCCACTTCTTCTTGAAATTGTTTTTGAATTTGCATGATTTGTAAACGAGTTTCGCCAATTTGCATTTCGCTACTCGAAATTTCTGAACTCAACGATGCAATTTCGCCTGTCGTTGCCGTTACACTACGTTCCATGTCGCGTAAACGTTGTTTATCAGCAAAACCCTCAGAAAGTAATTCTTTCAAATCTTTCGCTTCTTCGGTGTAAGACACATTCAAATGTTGTTTGCTGGCTTTTTGACCTTGTAAACCTTGAATACGCGAAGTTAATTGGCTAATTCGTTGGTTTAAAACTGAAACTTCACCGTCATGTGCGTTTTTGCGGGCATTGAAAATTTGATTTTCACCTTGTCGCGCTTCGACAATACGAGGATCACTCAAATTTTGTAAATCTTTCGGATAAATGACAGCACCTAAACGATCACGTTCTGCACTTAAACGCGCTGCTTGTGCGGACAATGTGATTTGTTGACCGCGTAAAATTTCGGCTTGCGCTTTAATATCTGTACCATCTAAGACCAATAAAACGTCACCTTCTTTAACGATGTCGCCATCTTTGACAATCAATTCTTTGACGATACCGCCATCTAAATGCTGCACGGTTTTACTGTGCGATTTGACGGTTACGAAACCTGGTGCAGCGGCGGAACTGCTAATCGGAGCCAAATAACTCCACGCGCCTAAAACGCCAACAGTGCTAATCAAAACCGCCATGCCAAGGGCGCGAATTGGCATATCGTTCGTGACGAGCGAAACATCCGCTTCTTTTTTTAATTCGTTGGGGTGAATTTTTGCTGTTTCTACTTTCATAATTGTGCCGCCTTAGTTAGCGATTGCAGCCGTTTGAGCGGCTTGCGCTTGTGCTTGCTGTTGTTGCAAATGCGCGATGACTTGTTCTTTTGGGCCATAAACAGAGACTACACCATCGTTCAAAATGAGCAATTTATCGACATTTGCCAATACGTTATTTCGATGCGTGATGATGATAATTGTGGTTTGTTTCTGTTTCAAACGTTGAATTGCATTACCTAATGCGGCCTCGCCGATTTCGTCCAAATTTGAGTTTGGTTCATCTAAAACTACAATTCGAGGTTCACCATATAGTGCTCGTGCTAAACCAACACGTTGACGTTGACCGCCCGATAAATTGCCGCCACTTGCACCAATCATGGTGTCATAGCCTTCAGGTAAATGTAGAATTAAATTGTGTACATCTGCCATTTTTGCGGCATTGACGACTTTTTCAGGATCCATGTCGCCAAATCGGGCAATATTTTCACTGATAGTTCCTTCGAATAATTCAATATCTTGTGGCAAATAGCCAATGTGTGGCCCAAGTTCTTCTCGATTCCAAGTAAATACATCAGCACCGTCCAAACGAATTTTGCCTTGATTACAGGGCCAAATACCTAATAACGCACGGGCAAATGTTGATTTACCTGCACCACTAGGTCCAATTACGCCAACCACATCACCTTTTGCAATGTTTAACGTGATACCTTTCAATACTGCTGTTTTTGCACCTGGAGGCGCGACAACTGCTGATTCAAATTGAAAACTTCCTTCGGGAGTTGGTAATGTCATACGTTCTGCATCAGCAGGGATTTGGCGTAATAGTTCGTTCAAACGAGCATATTGTCCACGTGCGCTAATGAAGCCTTTCCACGAACCAATAACAATATCGATAGGAGCTAATGCGCGTCCTAATAACACCGAGCCACCAATCATTAAACCTGATGTGATTTCGTTTTCGATAACTAAATACGCGCCAACTGCAAGAATTAACGATTGTGATGAAAGGCGAATCAATTTTGAGGTTGCGCTGATTAAACCTGCACGCGAACTCGCGGTTGCCTGTAGAACTAAAACTTGATTTGTGCCTTTTAACCAACGTTTTTGAATGTTATTTAACATTCCCATTGATTCGATAACTTCGGCGTTGCGGAGATTTTTGTTTACCAATCCGCGTCCAGCCATTGCTAAATTGTTCGCTTCACCGAGCATTTTGCTCGTCGCTTTTTCTTGAACAATGGCGACGATGATTAGTAAAACGGCGGTAAAAACCGCCATCCAGCCGTACATTGAATGGAACACAAACATCAATGCAATGTAAATTGGCAACCAAGGTGCGTCAAAAAATGCAAATAGACCGTTACCCGTCATGAATTGACGTAATGATGTTAAATCATCGAGTGGTTGTGACGAAGCACGTTGTCCCCCACTGTAAAGGGCTTGTTTGTAAGCAACTTTGAATAAACGTTCATTGAGCAACGTTTCCAAACGGGTACTGACACGAACCAGAATTTGTGAGCGTACCCATTCCAACGTCCCCATTGTGACAAACAACACCATCATGATCAGCGTGAGCATCACTAAAGTTGAATGGTTGCCAGTTGGAACAACGCGATCGTAAAGTTGCAACATATAAATCGTTGGAACGAGTTGCAAAATGTTGATGACTAAACTGAAACCTGCGGCGGAAATAAATGCGCCTTTACATAATTTTAGGGCTTCTTCTAAATCAGACTTGTTGAGTGTTTTCATATTGTACAAAGTTAGAATTTACTTATAGAAGTGGTCATTATGGCATATTTTATAAGCACTTTCTATAAAGAGCATGCTTAGAAAATCAGCCTATCGTTATCGATAATAGTATGTGTTGCAGTTAAAACAAGGACATTATTTGGAAAGCTAAAACCGACCGGTTCACTAATTTCCAATGAGAAAGTTTCATCGGTTTCGATAGTTTTATCGCCCAAAATTGTGACTGGAATCGCGATGTGATTTTCACCGACGCGTAATGTCATTTGTCCTTGTGTTGCAAGATAATCTAATCCAGCAATCGCTGTGCCATCTATGGTGCGAAAATGGAACGAAATGTCTTGTGTTAGTGGTTCACTGAAGGATGCTAAAAAATAATTCACAACTGAACCAAAATTCGGTTCGGGGACACTTTTTATGACTTCGGAAGCAGTTGTTGGCGCGGTGTAGACTGGGTTTCCTTGTGTAATAAAATCTATCCAATCGGCGTGCGTTGAAATGCGTGTATCTGAACCCATTTCACCGAATGACGAATCAATCACGCCATTTATGTCCGATAAATCTGAGCGAAAAATAAAACTGCCAATCCCTGCAATTTTGCCATCAATAAAGGTTCCACCACCTGATAAACCACTTTGTGACATGGTTTCGTCGTTGCCCAAACCTAAATTATGTACATTGAATAAAAGTCCAAGCGCGTCATGTTGTGTCGAACCATCATCATAGTCATAAAGTAACTGTGAATCTGCTTCAACGTGGCTACCAAATGAGCTGTTAATAACATCGGTAAGTGCATCGTAAGTGTTTTTACCTGCAACTAAATCTGTTCCCGAAAACCCAACACGAGTGAAAGTTTGACCGATTTCTGTTTTAGCTCGATAAATTTCATAGCCCGAAGTTTGTGCTAATGGTTGTGCGAGTTTGATTATCGCCAAA
>JAQTOX010000017.1 GCA_028713055.1 Methylococcales bacterium
CCAAAATACTGCAACAACGTTTGTCGCCGACAATGCACTTGTTCACACAACGCCAACATCGCATCGAGCTTGTGTTTTTCTAAACTTTTGTGAATTTCATCGGCTTCGGATTGTTCAATCCATTTTCTCAAAATCACAATATCCGACAATCCATACGCCATCCACGCATTTGCAGGTGTTCCGTCACGACCAGCGCGACCCGTTTCTTGATAATACGCTTCAACGCTTTTCGGCAAATCCAAATGTGCCACAAAACGCACGTTCGGTTTATCAATGCCCATACCAAAAGCAATCGTAGCGACAATGACGATTTTGTCTTGCATCAAAAATTGTTGCTGATTTTGTTGCCGCACATCCGTCGGTAAACCCGCGTGATAGGGCAGGGCGTTAATACCTTTTTCGGTCAACCATGTCGCCACCGCATCGACTTTTTTACGCGACATACAATAAACAATTCCCACATCACCCTCGTGATGTTTGCGGATGAATTTGAGAAGTTGCTGTCGATCTTTGCCAGACCCCGTTTGTTTTTGAACAATCGTGAAACGAATGTTCGGGCGATCGAAACCGCTGACATAGAGTGGCGCGTCTTCGAGTTGTAAACGTTGTTGAATTTCAAGACGTGTACGTTCGTCAGCCGTCGCCGTCAACGCAATGCGTGGAATATCGGGAAATTCTGCATGTAAAATCCACAAGTTCAAATAATCAACCCGGAAATCATGTCCCCATTGCGACACACAATGCGCCTCATCAATCGCAAACAATGCAATCGGCAACGTTTTCAGAAATGCCAACGTGGTCGAAATTTTCAATCGTTCTGGCGCGATATACAGCAAATCAATTTCACCATTCACTAATTGCTGTTCAACAGCCATCGCTTCTTGCATTGATAACGCCGAATTCAAAAATGCTGCTCGAATGCCTAATTGTTTAAGCGCATCAACTTGATCTTGCATCAAGGCAATGAGCGGTGAAATTACCACGCCCACACCGTGCCGAATCAACGCGGGAATTTGGTAACATAACGATTTGCCTCCGCCCGTTGGCATTAACACCAACGCATTTTTTCCCGCAACTAAATCGTCAATAATTGCTTGTTGTTGCCCTCGGAATTGTGGATAACCAAACACCGTTTTTAAAATTTTAAGTGGCGTATCGTTCATTTGTATTCCTGTAGAATGATAATGGCTGCACAATATAGTCAATAATTATTCATTTTAACTTTTGTATTACTTTTTTATGTTTAAAAATCCAATTGAAACGTATGTTGCTGACGTGCTAGTTGTTGATGACACGTTAGCGAATTTGCAATTACTCACGTCTATTCTGAAAGAAGAGGGCTACAAAGTTAGACCAGCGACTTCGGGAGCAATGGCATTACAGGCTATTGTAAAAAAATTACCTGATTTAATTTTACTCGACATCAAAATGCCAGATATGACCGGTTATGAAGTATGCGAAGAATTAAAACGAAATGCGCGTACAAAAGACATTCCCATTATTTTTATCAGTGCGTTAAGTGATGTTGCTGACAAAGTAAAAGCCTTTAGCGTTGGTGGCGTAGATTACATTAACAAGCCATTTCAATTTGAAGAGGTCAAAGCGCGAGTGTCAACGCATTTAAAATTGAAAGCGTATCAAAATGAGATGGCACAGAAAGTTGCTGAAGGAATTCAAGAAATTAGTGGCTTAAATCAGGAAATCATTGATACACAGCGGGAATTGATTTTTACAATGGGTGAGATTTGTGAAACTCGCTCACTTGAGACTGGGAAACACGTCAAGCGCGTCGCAGAGTATTCATATTTATTGGCGAATTTATGTGGCTGTGATGAAGAATTAGCAATGTTAATTCAGTATGCCTCTCCTATGCACGATATTGGTAAAGTGGCGATTGCCGACGCGGTTTTGAATGCTCAACGTAGATTAACAGTTGAAGAATTTGATGTAATAAAAACGCATACTACGTTGGGTTTTTCGATGTTGTCGGCTTCTCAACGTCCATTACTTCGCATGGCGGCAACGATTGCTCTTGAACATCATGAAAAATGGGATGGTACCGGTTATCCATACGGTATAGCAGGTGAAAAAATTAGTTTGCCAGGTCGAATTACGGCAATTGCAGATGTTTTTGATGCGTTAGGTTCTGAACGTTGTTATAAATTGGCGTGGGATCTTCCGCTGATTTTGAATTATTTTCGTGAACAACGTGGTGAACATTTTGATCCAATTTTATTAGATTTATTTTTTGAACATTTGGATAAATTTTTGGTTATTCGGGATAAATTTTTGGATTAGCATCGATTAACGATGTTTTAGACATGGCAAAAATTGAAGCAAGTCGCATCGTTATTAAAAACAGTAATTTTGATTTAGATTTTCCGCGACTGATCAAACTTTGGCAATGCAATTCACTGAACGTACAAATCAATTCGACTATGAAATCACTCACAAAGTGGTTGGAATAATGTCATGGTAATTTTCTGAAGTATAATCCACGGTTTTTATTTCCCTTATTTTCCATTGAGACTATAAAAATGAGCCAACAAATTAGAAAAGCAGTTTTCCCAGTCGCAGGTTTAGGCACACGTTTTTTACCGGCGACAAAAGCCAGTCCCAAAGAAATGTTGCCAATTGTAGATAAACCGCTAATTCAATATGCTGTTGAAGAAGCCGTTGACGCTGGAATTGACACGATTATTTTCGTTACGGGACGCAGTAAAAATGCCATTGTCGATCACTTCGATAAAGCCTATGAATTAGAAAATGAGTTAACGATTCGCGGCAAAATCGAAACCTTGCAAATGATTCGTCAAATGATGCCGCCGCATGTTTCGTTTATTTTTATTAGCCAAGCCGAAGCGTTGGGCTTGGGTCACGCGGTACATTGCGCGAAAAGTGTGGTCGGTGATGAACCGTTTGCGGTGATTTTAGCGGACGATTTAATTCGCAATGGTAATAGCGGTTGCTTAAAGCAAATGGTCGCGCAATATCACAAAAATCAATGCAGCATTTTAGGTGTGGAGCGTGTCAATCCTAGCGAAACCGACAAATACGGAATTGTAAAAACCAAAGAACTCACGCCAAATTTAGGGCAAGTTGAATTGATTGTCGAAAAACCATCACCAGATCGTGCGCCGTCGAGTTTAGGCGTGGTTGGACGTTATATTTTAACGTCAGCTATTTTTCGAAAAATTGAAGAAACCGGCAAAGGTGCTGGCGGTGAAATTCAATTAACCGACGCAATTGCGGCGTTAATGCTGGATCAAAATGTATTTGCGTACGAATTTGAAGGCAAGCGTTACGATTGCGGTTCAAAGTTGGGGTATTTGCAAGCGACGGTTGAAGAAGCGTTAGTTCACGATGAATTGCGTGATGATTTTTTGGCGTATTTAAAAGATTTTGTAGCTAATTTACCCGCTTAAATTATTGGCGCGAACATGAAAACGTTAGTAAAAAAAAGTTCTTTTGTCGGCATTCTCATCGTCGCGCTAATGTTGACGGGTTGTGTGTATTGGCTTCGTGCTTTTCAGGTTTATCAGCAAATGGACGACTTCGATAAACACTTTGCGATTGTCGTCACGGATGAATTCACATTGCAATTCAAAGAGCCGATTTTGTACAGCAAAGATTTTGTATCGCTGTCTAAATTGTATCCAAGCGACGATTCTCCAACGCCAAACGGACGTAAATGGCGATATTGGTTTCGGAAAATTGATGTTACTGGCACTGTGATTAAGCCAGAAATCAAGTTCTATACGGATTTATACTTCAACAAAGAAAGTCGTTTAATCGCCTGGTCATTTTCGTCGTTATTTTTAGAAATTGCACCGCCGAAGTTTTTAGAAGTTTCATTACGTTCGATTGGCGGTGCAGAAATCGATAAAGAAAAAAAACAACTCAAAGCCAATAGCGCGTTGCTAGAAAAAATATCTGAACATTTGCCAAAAAAAGCGACGGTTGTGGCGAAACTGGGTGAACCATTAGAAATTAAAGACGAGCCTGAGCAGGAAATTTACATTTATCATTTTTTGCTCGAAACGCATGAAATTGAAAAAGGTTACGAAGATCGGGCATTGAATGAGGTCAAACTCACGTTTGATAAAAAAACTCAAGAATTAACGCGGATGGCGGGACGATTTGCGGGATTAAAAGTATCTGTTAACTATAAAAAGTTTTTAGCTGAACAACCTGAAACGGATTGAATTTTAAGTGGAAAATTAACTAAATAAACAATAACGGCGACGACAGCACATTAGACTAATGGCAAATTTCGGTATGGTTATTGCTGATGGAATTAAGTTATTTTTCTCACTTAAGGATAAAATCGAAATGAATATAGAAAAAATAGCGTTCGAATCCCATCCATTGATGGTGTACCCACGAAAAATGAACGGTCAACAGTCGTTAGGTGCTATATGTCCCGCATGTAGGTCTGGTAGAGTAGATCTTTTTGCACTCTCTCCTGAACGGGCATTTAAAAGGCAGTCTATTTGTCTTGATTGTCACACGGTATGGACGACGCGAAATGCAAGTGTACCGCTTCGTTACAAACAACGGTTTTACCAATGAAGTTTATGTCAAAAAACCGATTCAATAAAAATTGAAAAAGGTGGGTGCGGAATTTTTTCGCCCCACCTTTTCACATTTAAATTTTCGTATTTCCTGCGTGCAAACCGCATTCTTTCTTCGCACTATCTTCCCACCACCACCGTCCGACACGTTCGTGTTGATTCGGTAAAATCGCGCGAGTACATGGCTCACAACCAATACTGATAAAACCCTGTTGATGCAATGGATTATAAGGGACTTGATACGCTTCGATATAATCCCAAACTTGCGCTGAAGTCCAATTCAGCAATGGATTAAATTTAATCAATGTATGTTCGAGCGCAGAAAATGCGCTATCAATCTGAACTTCTGGGATGTCTTGGCGTGTGTCTAAACTTTGATCTTTGCGTTGCCCTGTAATCCACGCATCAACGTTGATCAATTTGCGCCGTAAAGATTCCACTTTGCGAATACCGCAACATTCCGAATGTCCATCTTCATAAAAACTAAATAAACCTTTCGCTTTCACAAAGTTGTCGAGCAATTCGCGGTTTGGACTTAACACTTCGATTTTAATGCCGTAATGTTTTCGTATTTGTTCAATATAACGATAGGTTTCAGGATGCAAACGCCCCGTGTCGAGGCAAAAAACGTTAATGTCTTTGCGAATTGCCAACGCCAAATCAATCAAAATAACGTCTTCCGCGCCGCTGAATGAAATAGCGATATTATCGAATTGCGCTAACGCGGCTTTTAAAATAACTCGTGGATTTTTACCCGCAAGTTCTGTCTGTAAGGTTTCAATGTTCATAATTTCCTGTTTTTCTAAATTGTAGTTCGTTTGGCGATTTTTCTACTGATAATCGCCATACAACTTTGCATACAAACCGCTTTGCTCAATCAATTCTTCGTGTTTACCTTGTTCACAAATTTCGCCATCCTCAAAAACATAAACACGATTGGCTTGTTTTACCGCACTCAAACGATGCGCGATGATAATGGTAGTGCGATTTTTCAAAAAATCCTGCAATGCGTCATGAACTTTAAACTCGGTTTCACTATCCAATGCCGAAGTCGCCTCGTCTAAAATCACCACTTTCGGATTTGCCACGACCATTCGCGCAATCGCTAAACGTTGACGTTGTCCGCCCGATAAACGCATTCCACCGCGTCCGACGATAGTTTCTAACCCGTTTGGCAACTCTTTTACTGTTTCGGCTAATTGAGCAATTTTTAACGCATTCCATAATTGTGAATCATTGGTTTTTTTACCAAGCGTTAAATTGGCCCGAATCGAATCGTTAAATAAAATCGGATTTTGCAACACTGTCACTACGTTTTCGCGAACCACGTCTAAACCGATTTGTTCAATCGGCACGCCGTTAAAATAAATCTTCCCCGATGTTGCCGGATATAAACCGATGAGAATCTGAACTAGCGTTGATTTACCACCACCGCTCGCGCCGACTAAGGCGACTTTTTCACCGGCGTTAATATGTAATTGAATGCCGTTAAGGATTTTTTTGTCACCATAACTAAAGTGCAAATTTTCAACGCCGACAGAAACAGTTTGTTTATTGGCAAACGGATTTTTTTGATGTGGATAACGAGGTTCTTGACGCAACGCGATGAGTTTATTGATACGAATTAAAGCCGCTTTCGCCCCGTAAAACGCATATTGAATGTTTAAAATTTCCTGCACTGGCGACATCATGAACCACAAATAACCAAATACCGCCAACATTTGCCCGATGGTTAAATTTGAATAAAACACCATCAACATTGCGCAGGCTCTAAAAATATCGAAGCCAAATAAAAATATCAAAAAACTTAATCGTGATGCGGCTTCGCTTTTCCACGCAAACGCACTGGAATTGTTTTTAACGGCGTGTGCTAAATCAATCAATTGCTCACAATAATGCCGTTCACGATTACTGGCGCGAATTTGATGAATTGCCTCTAAGGTTTCAGTCAATGATTGCTGAAAAATTTCATACGCCGAATTTTCTTTCGTTTTGAGATGCTTAACGTTCGCCCCGACCACGCGCGTGAAATAAATCACCACCGGATTAAGGAGTAAAATAAATAGCCCTAATTGCCAGTGCATCCACAATAAAATTGCCGCCGTCCCCGTTACAGTCAATACGGCGACTAATAATTTACCAACCGTTGTCCCGATAAAATTATCAATCGTGTCTAAATCTTTGACCAAATAGGTACTAACTGTTCCCGAACCTAAACTTTCATATTCCGCCATCGAAATGGTTTGTAAATGACCAATCAATTCGCTGCGAATCCGAAACACAATATCTTTCGCAATCAACGTAAATTGGCGCGATTGCAGCACATTTAGAATCATTGCAAATAGGCGCAATAACACCGTTAGCAGTAACACGGCACTGATATAAAGCAACGGGGATTGCCATTCGACTGGCGAAAGCGCGTTGACAGTCTGAACCACGATGGCTGGTTTTTTCAGCAATACTTCATCAACCAAAAGCGGCATCAGCAAGGGTATCGGGACGCTAATCATCGTCGCAAAAATCGCAATTAAATGCGCCGAAATTAGCTGCTTTTTATGTTGCTGCGTAATCGACAGAATATAACGCCAAGTATAGGTTTGAACTGACATTTTTTAAGCGTGAGAACTGGCTTGAGCGGCTTGTTCTGCATCCATTTTTTTACGTTTATCGCATTTTTCAACGCATACACATTCGGCTTCGGATTTACCACCACCGCACGAACCTTTAATTGCACGTCGTCCAAAAATAACACCGACTGCCATGATCGCGATTACCACTAACATCACTGCAAACGTCATTAAAAACGTCATTTCTTTTTCTCCAAAAATTTAAAAAATTAAAACACTGTTATCAAGTGAGTCGTCTAATTCTATCTGATTTTGTTTTTCAAAACAGGTACTCAAATCTATCCGTAACAAATTTATGTTCCATTGAAAAAAATTTGAGTCAATTTATCCGGATTGGCTATATTCGGTGAATACAAACAAGGTGAGCGTGGAAAATGAGCACAAAAAAGCCCTGCTGACGAAAACCGCCGCAGGGCTTGATTTGATTGGTAGACCCTGTAGGACTTGAACCTACGACCTGCCGATTATGAGACTAATCAACCGTATTTTATGCAATAAATCTCAACACGCCACAACACCAAAACCTAGTAAATTCAACACTTTCATAAAATAGACGTGTTACCACTTGTTACTGTTTATTGCTGCTTTTTAAAACCAATTGCGACATTTTTGCGACATTTATTTATACTGTAATCCACAAAACAAAAGGCTTTCAACGCTACCAACGTCAAAAGCCCTCACAAATTTCACTTAACAATGCAGGTTAAGCAATGAATAGCATCGTATCAAAATATGCCTATTGCTTCACTCTATGGAGCAGAAAATGGCAAACATCAAAGAACGTTTAGCAAAAGATGGTACAAAACGCGATTCACCTGTGATATTCGATTAAAAGGCTATCCACCACAACGCGCCACCTTCAAACGCTTAACCGACGCTAAAAAGTGGGTTCAAGACACCGAAAGCGCAATCCGTGAAGGTCGTCACTTCAAAACCATTGAATCAAAAAAACACACGTTAGCGGATTTGATTGATCGTTACATCAAGGACGTTCTACCAACAAAACCAAAATCAGAAAGACGACAACGTCAGAATCTTGAGTGGTGGCGCGACAAATTAGGCGTTTATGTTTTGGCAGATATAACCCCCGCCTTGATTGTTAAATGCCGCGACGAATTGCTCACAGGTCAAACCATCCGCAATAAGCAACGTAGCCCCGCAACCGTGGTTCGATATTTATCCGCCTTGTCTCACGCTTTCACGATTGCGGTGAATGAATGGCAATGGATTGATGACACGCCTATGCGTAAGGTCAAAAAGCCTGTTGAATCGCGTGGTAGGGTTCGATTCTTAGATGACAATGAACGCGCCAAACTGTCAGTAGCTTGCAAAGAATCGCCAAACAAACAGCTCTACATTTGTTACGTTTTGGCAATATCAACAGGGATGCGTCAAGGCGAACTAATGGGGCTACAGTGGCGCGACGTGGATTTAAAAAGCGGCGTTATCATTTTGCATCAAACCAAAAATGGCGAACGTCGGCGCGTGCCATTATCAGGATTAGCACTGGAACTTTTACACGAACACGCCAAAGTTAGACGAATTGATACGCCGTTATTGTTCCCCTCGAAAATGAAACCCCAACAACCCGCTGATTTAAAAAAATCATGGTTGAATGCGTTGGCAAAAGCTGAAATCGATGATTTTCACTGGCACGACTTACGACATTGCACCGCGTCTTATCTTGCAATGAATGGCGCGTCACTGGCTGAAATTGCAGAAGTGTTAGGACACAAAACCCTGTCGATGGTTAAACGTTACGCGCATTTATCCGATGGTCATGTGTCCAACGTTGTGGCTTCTATGAATCATAAGATTTTTGGAGGCGTGGCGTGATTGGTGCTGATTTTGAAAAATATCTAAAAATGACAATATGGACAGGATTTGAAGGTGTGGCAATGTTACTTGATATTGAGCCTGACAAATTCACAAAGAAACTAATTAAATATATAGACGATAGTACAGAACCGTTTAAATACTCTTATGATGACCCGTTTCGATTTGATAGTAATACGATGACAAAAGAAACTATCCGCGTTCATAACGAGGAAATGATAGAGAAAATTCGCCTTTCAAAATCTAATAGTACGGTCATAAAAAAACTACTTCCAAAAATGATTGCAATCATTGACGTTATGAATAGGGATTTGGATTTTGGATTCATAAAACCTTACGCAGAAAAAGACGATGTTTATTATTTTAAATCGTGCGATTTTATCGATTGGGCAATATCAAAAGGCTTTGATGTTCCTGTTGAATTAAAGGAATTTGCAGAATCTAAAATAGATGACGGGCCACCCGTTGAAACCCAAACCACCACCGCGCCACCTGTTCAACCAAAAGAGAAAATAAGCATCAATCAATTGCGAGACAATGACTTTTTGGCGTGGATAGAATCCGAAAATCCGCCGCTTGATAAAATGGCAAAGCCAGAAATTCACGAACGATTAAGGTTACGCGAAAAAGAAATTTCGATAGATAAAAAACTATGGTCAATCGGAGATAAGTCATTTGATTCATGGTTTCAACAACAAGAAATTCATAAACCTAAAAAGGGCAGAAAAACCAATGTACGCAGAAAAACTAAAACAATTTGAAAACGTCGAAAACTTAGGCGGTAAGGCGTGGGAACACGCGGTTGCTTGTGATTTTTTCGACAATTCACCCGTGAAAGATTGCTCAATGCACTGCTTTCATTACCAGCAATTGTTTGAATTGCTTTTTAAGCACTTGCTGGAAACTCGAAGTGAATTTGGTGCATATCCTCGCACGCACAAATTAGGCAGTTTGCTCGCGCAATTGGTAAAAGAAACAGATTTTAAAACCGATGTTGATAAATACGAGGCGCATTTAACCGCTATAACGGTTTGTGCTGAAGCATATCGCTATAATTTTTTGATTGATTGTAAAATCTATCGCAAAGATGTTGCGATATTAACGCCATTGATTGATGAACTAATGGAATTCGCTAAAAACTAAACCTACCAACGCGCCACAACAACCCTGCTTTAGAAATAAGGCGGGGTTTTTTTATGCTTAAAATCCGAAAAACTAACTCCTAAAATTCCTATTTTTTCAATAACGCCATTTCAGCGGAATTCAGTAATGGCACGGGTTTTAAATTCCTAAAATTCCTATTTTTTACCATTTAGGAATTTTTATTTTTCGCGCCACAACACAAACTTACCACAACGAAACATACAACATTTCGTAATTCTAACTAAACAGGGGTAACACCACATGACAACAACATTGCTAAACGTTCCACAACTCGCACAAAAACAACCTGCTTTAACCGTTGGCGGCGTGCGTGCATGGATATTCAACGAAGAAAAAAACGGGCTTAAAGACAGTGGCGCGATTATCAGAATCGGTAAAAAGCTGATGATTGATGAAGATAAATTCTTTGCGTGGATTGAAGCACAGGGGGCGAAATAATGAGTATTTCAACCGTAACCACCAAAACCATGCTTTCAACTGAAATTGCGGCATTAACGAGTAAGAAACATAGCCACGTTATGCGAGACATTGAAGTAATTATTGAGCAATTAAAGACCTGTCCAAATTTGGACACATCTATTCAAGCGATGAATTACAAAGATTCTTACGGACGCAATCAAAAATGCTACCAACTCGACTATGAATCAACGTTAGTTGTTTTAACGGGTTATGACGTGGTGGCGCGTACAAAGGTGATTAAGCGTTGGCAGGAACTTGAACAACAAACCATCAAACCGATGCAAGTGTTAAACGATCCAGCGGCAATGCGTGGTTTTTTGACTTACAGTGAAAAAGTCATTGCACTCGAAAGCAAAGTGGCAGAACAAGCACCGAAAATTGAAGCGTTGGCGCGTTTATCAGAATCGGATGGTAGTTTATGTTTTACGGATGCAGCAAAGACGTTGAACATTCAACCTAAAAAGTTATTTCAGTGGTTGCAGGAAAATCAGTGGATTTATCGCCGTGCGGGTGGCAGCGGCTACATTGCGTATCAAAACCGCATTCAATCGCGTGTCCTTGAGCATAAAGTTACCACCGTGCAACGCAAAGATGGTTCGGACAAAATCACAGAACAGGCTCGCGTAACACCCAAAGGATTAACCAAACTTGCCGCTATTTTTGACAGTACAGGTGCGAAATGACCTTGACCAAAAATCAACACACAGCTATTCTTTGCCCACCTCAACACGAGGTCGGGCGTGAGAACCCGTTTAGCAAAGGTGATAATTCACCGCAATCAAAAGCGGTTTTTTTGTGCCTATCATTTTTTAATTTAGTCGAATTCGACCTAATTAAACTCAATATCATGATGGTGTTGTTTGGGCAGTCTTTAGGACTGGTCGCCACCTTTGCGCGGCATTCTCACCCCACTCAACACCGTCGCCAATACCGTGAGAAGTATGCGTGACGGTTTTACCACTCTTAGCAAAGGTATCACCGCATGAAATCAAACATCGTTAAATTCGAGCGTAAATCTGCTCAAAAAAAACCACAGCCAGACCTCCAAGAATTTTTGCATTCTGTTTTTTTCATGTCGAAAGTCATTGAAGAACTTTTGCCAAAAGTTGTTCCTGAAAATCACAGCGAAAGAGAATTTATTTTTTCGCGTTTCGATAAGCATTTATCCGTAATTCACCGTTTCACAGAACAATAAAAAACCCCACTTAACTAACGATTAAGCAGGGCTTTTATTTACCACCAAACACATGGCGATTTCTGTCAGGGAAAATTATAGCCCTGTTTGGTGGTTCTTTGCACCCTGCAAGGAATGAAATTTTATGAATACTAATCACGCAGCCTACGGACACAGTTTTACAATCGAAACAGCGCAATATCGGGCGGATTTATTAACGAGCGAAACAGGCATCAAACACAAAATTGTCATAGTTTCTGAAGGGATTTTTGCGGCGGTTATTGATGACGTGCCGCCTGCTCATTTTCAAGATGATGACTTTTTGACTGGTGAACCGATACCGCCTGAAGTAAGAAACAAACCAAAATCCCTGCGTAATTCTCACAATAAAATCCTTGATGATGAGTGTGATTACATCGAGTTGGATTTATTAAGGCATCTTGATGATTCGCACATCATGAAAAAGTTATCTAAAGCCACGGCGTATGCAATCCAATTACCAGTCAGCACGGTATTTTTAACAGGAATAGGCGTGTTTAGTTCGATAGCTTGCCGTCGCTATGTGGTGAATTATGAACACGGCGGTGATGTTCCAATCGGTTTGTATGTGATTGCAGAACAACCTAGTGGTACAGGCAAAAGCTGGTGTTTAAAAACCTTTCAAAAGCCTTTTTTCAACGCGCATAAAGTTAAAGCGGATGCCCATAAAAGGGACATATTGCGATTAAAAGAAATCCCCAAAGATGAACAAACGGATGATGACAAACAAGCATTAAAAGATTTGCTTGCTAATCCACCCATACCGTTATTTTCTACAAATCCCTCACCAGAAGCCTTAGAACAGTCACTTAACTTCACACGCGGCTTTTTTAGTGCCATATCGAGCGAACAGGGCATGATTAACACCTTACTTGGTTTGTCTTATGGTGACGGTAAAAAAGCCAACAATAACGATTTACTGCTCAATGGTTACGATGGTGGACATATCAATTCGCAGCGTATTGGTCGTGAAGGTTATTGCGGTCATGTTGCGGGTGCATTAGTTTCATTTGCCCAAAATGGCAGTATCGAAAAAATGTTAGATGCCAGTAATGGGACAGGTTTAGCAGAACGGTGTTTATTTGCCGCTGAACCGCATTTTTTAGGCAAGCGTGATAAAGTTTCGCAGCACAGCCATAAACGCTGAAATACTCGCAGAATACAGCGATATGGCAACGGAACTTGCTGGCATCATGTATCGCCATATCAACAACTATTTAGCCGCCTTAACGATTACGTCAACAGGTCACAGAATGATTACCGAATACCTCGTTGATATTGAGCCTCATTTGGCGGATGGCGATAAATTCTCACATTCCTTTATGCGTGGCGCGGCTTCAAAACTTAACATTCAAATTATGAAACTCGCGGCTAACTTGCATCTATCGAGCGGACAGTTTTTTGACAATGAAATCCCAGACAAAACGGTTAATTCTGCGATTGCAATTATCGATGACATTTTTAACGCCAGCATCAAGATTGCATATAAAAAAGGCGTTGCGGGTGATAAAGCAGAATTTGAAGCGGTTATCAATTATCTGACTGGCAAACCCAGAACAGAACGCGAAATTATTAACTCACTGCGAACTACCCAGCCATTTAAAAATTATACGGGTGGCAAATCGGCGGCAATTAGAAAAACAATTCAAGATTTAAATTATCAAGGTGTTATTTCGGAATCGAATGGCAAGTTTTCAATGGAATAAATCACAAACAAAATACCTGACACACTACACAACGCTACAAATGCTTTTAAATCCAGTAATGGCGAGGCTTGCAGGTAATTTTGTGTTACTACACAAACGCTACACTGTCACTACACAAACCCCAAAAAAGTAAAATTTGTGTAGCGTGTGTAGCGCTGTGTAGTGCCTCGCTACACACGCTAACGCTTACAGCAGCGCGTCTTACAGCGATTTGTGTAGTATGTGTAGTAGTTTTTCGTGTGTATAAGTTTTTTCCTGTCATAAATTCACAGAATTTGGGGGTACATTTTGAACGCGGACTTATCAAAAAATGAATAACGAAATAAAAACAGGTCGTGGTGGCGCAAGAAAAAACAGCGGTAAAAAATCGAAGTGGTTGCAAAGTCAGTTACACGCACAAGGTGGTGAAGTTGGCGACTTGATGGCGTTGTCGTTCGGCGGTAAAAAAGTCACGAAAGCGGGGTGGCACTTCAACGCTTACACATTGGTGGTTGAAAAGGTTTGATTTTGAACGGGGTTATTTCGCGGATTACTTCAACCAATTTTGCAATTTTTGAGACAGTCATAACGAATAATTGTGGGTAATAGCGAAGAATATCGAGTGAACGGGTGCATTAACGCCCGTTTTGAGACAGTCATAATAGATAATTATAGAAAATAACGAATAATTCTGTGCATGGCGGCGTATAATTTCGCTCGTGTGAATAGCTTTAGCGGGCAACAAGGTGGTTTGAGTAACCATTTTTCACACACTAACCTTTTACTCGATAATCCACTACTCAAGGATTGCACCATGTCACAGAATTACTACGTTTATACCCACTCTACCAATGCACACGGAATTTTTTACGTTGGCAAAGGAAACGAAACCAGAATCAAAAAAATAACCCGCGAACACAATCCGCAACACTGCAAAATAGTTAGAAAATGCGGTACTGATAACGTCATTGTCAAATCGATATTGTGTAAATCAGAACAACACGCTCTTAACTTAGAGGCTCGAATGATTGCGGCTTTGCGTCAAGGCGGTGCAAAGTTGGTTAATTTAAACAACGGTAATTGCGAAACTAAACAATGGGATAATTTTATCAGCATCAATTACCGACACGCCGATAATTCGCGGCATACGGTGCAAATAGAACAGTTTTATATTGATGCTTTAATCGCTATCGGTATCACTGACATTTCAAAATTTGTTGCTGAAAACGCGGGGGTAACGACCGTAACCAAAAACGTTAAACGTTCAATCGTGAATGAATTGGTTAAGCGTGGCGTTGAACAAACCACCGCGCCCGTTTTGAGACCGTCAAAATGAATAATATCGAGTTTTAGTGAAGAATAACGAGTGAACGACATGAAAATCAGTCCAACTCAAAACCGTCCACTTTTTACCGAAAACTGTCACTGCGCCAACCAAAACCGCCTGCACCATCAACAAAACAATCAGCTATAAGCCGCTAATAATAAGTAAATCATAAAAATATACCGTCAAAAATACCGTCATCTAGTCGATGCTGGTGTTATGACGTGTTGTCATTTGTTGCGGTGTTTTATTTTCAACTGCGACAAAATTGCGACATTTTTATTTTTGGCAATAAAAAAGGGCTTAAACTTTCGCATAAACCCTTGAAATATATGGTAGACCCTGTAGGACTTGAACCTACGACCTGCCGATTATGAGTCGGATGCTCTAACCAACTGAGCTAAGAGTCCAAAATTTTAATCACTATCTAAGAAACAACGTAACTGTTCAGAGCGCGAAGGGTGACGTAATTTGCGCAGTGCCTTTGCCTCAATTTGTCGAATGCGTTCGCGTGTCACATCGAATTGTTTGCCAACTTCTTCTAACGTGTGATCGGTGTTCATGTTGATGCCAAAACGCATGCGTAGAACTTTCGCTTCCCGTGCTGTTAAACCCGCTAACACATTTTGAGTCGATTCTTTCAAACCCTCTATTGTTGCAGCATCCACGGGAGACAAAACTTTGGCATCCTCGATAAAATCACCCAAATGTGAGTCTTCATCATCGCCGACTGGCGTTTCCATCGAGATTGGTTCTTTGGCAATCTTCAATACTTTACGCACTTTGTCTTCTGGCATTTCCATGCGTTCGGCAAGCTCCTCGGGAGTAGCCTCACGTCCGAGTTCTTGCAAAATTTGGCGTGAAATTCGATTTAATTTATTAATGGTTTCAATCATGTGGACAGGAATACGGATCGTCCGAGCCTGATCTGCAATCGAACGCGTAATCGCCTGACGTATCCACCAAGTCGCATAAGTTGAAAACTTATAACCTCGCCGATATTCGAACTTATCGACTGCTTTCATTAAGCCAATGTTACCTTCTTGAATTAAATCAAGAA
The DNA here is from genome assembly GCA_028713055.1 of Methylococcales bacterium. Classification (GTDB taxonomy): domain Bacteria; phylum Pseudomonadota; class Gammaproteobacteria; order Methylococcales; family Methylomonadaceae; genus UBA10906. The sequence continues at coordinate 15,943 of JAQTOX010000017.1, forward strand.
ATTGCAAACCACGATTTGTATATTTTTTTGCAATTGAAATAACTAAGCGTAAATTTGCTTCGATCATTTCTTTTTTCGCACGTCGTGCTTTTGCCTCGCCGATAGTCATGCGACGATTGATGTCTTTTAATCCATTAATTGTCGAACCATACTCTGATTCAATTTCAACGAGTATTTTGAAGGCTTTGCGTAACTCTTTTTCTCGTTCTTTTATCTGTTCACCATAAATAGAATCCGCTAAACACTTTTCTAACCATACGGCATTCGTTTCATTTTCACTAAACAACGCCAAAAACTCTTTACGAGGCATTTTAGCGTGATTAACTACAATTTCGTTAATCAACTTTTCTTGTGTTCTGACAATGGCAATGCCACGTGGAATAATACTGGTTAACTTTTTCAAATAATTCGTTGACCATTTAAATTCCAAGAATAATTCAGTCAATTTTTCGAGTTCTTTTTCCGTTTTATCACTAGCATAACCATGTTTTTTTAGTACTTCCGACACATTAGTTAATTGTAATTTTAATGCGTTAACTCTTTCCTTAACTTCGTTATAATCCAAACTTTTAGTATCGTCTTCGCCAGTATCATCAACGACTACGGCAACACTATCGTCTTCCTCGTCCACGTCATCATCGACAACCGGCAAAGAGGCGATTAAATTTTCCGGTTCTGACAAATCAACAAAACCGGAAATTAAATCGATTAGACGAATACTATTCTCATCATTATTTTTTGCACCTGTCGCGATAACTTCATCGAGTGCAATTGATTCAAAAGACGCAATAAAATCACCCACTACAAAACTCGAACGTGCTATTGCTTGTACAATTTGACGTTGCCCTTCTTCGATACGTTTGGCAATTTTTAATTCGTCTGCACGGGTTAGTAATTCAACTGACCCCATCTCGCGCATATACATTCGTACGGGATCGGTGGTGCGTCCAAATTCATTATCTGAAGATGCTAATGCCGCCACTTCTTCGGCATCTTCGTCATCGGTAACCACCGCTGCAGAATCGGTAATCAATGAGTCTTCATCTGGTGCAACCTCATGCACCTGAATCCCCATATCATTAATCATGTTGATAATATCTTCAATCTGCTCGGGATCAGCAATATCACTGGGTAAATGATCGTTTACTTCCGCATAGGTCAAATAACCTTGAACTTTGCCTTTGGCGATCAATTGTTTTAGTTGTGATTGCTGTTGTTCTTCACTCATTATTTATTCGTGCCGGTAATAAAAGATTAACTTTTTGATGCCCTTAAGGGCGATGATTATACTTAAAATGTGCTTGATAACGCAAACAAAAGCTGTTTTTACGTCTGTTTTACTTCATTATCGGTTGCGACGTTCTTGCTCATCGACAGTCCATAAAAACGTCAATTTTTCACGCAAGATTGCCACCATTTGTGGACTAATGCCCTTAATCTGTTGTGCTAATTGAAGTTGTAAAATTGCCTGTTGAGTTTCGCCAATAGCAAAATAATAATCTGCCAAATAACGGTGCGATTCAGCTGGTTGATTTAAATCACCATACACTTGGGCGAGTAATTGCGAAAAAATCGGTAACTTTTGAGTTTTCGGTGACAACGCGATTAGCACATTTTTCGCCGTACTCGGATCACCTGTTTTTAATGATGCACCAACATATTCCAATCGAATTGCATCGTTATCGGGAAATTGCGTGGCTAACTTTTGATAGCGTGTCAACGCTAACTTGTAATTGTTAGACTCTAAGGCGGTTCGCGCCAATGCAGCTGCATAATGTGATTGTTCAGGATTATCTTTTACCAAAGTTTGAAAAATCGTTTCAGCCTCCGCAAAATTCTGTGTTTTCAATGCCAACAAGCCCAAACCATATTGCGCTACTGTGCGTTGTTCAGGTAAACCTTGGTGCAAACGAGCTTGTAAAATCGCGCGAATATCGTTGCTATCATTGCCAAGCAACACCTGTAATTTCGTTTTAATCAGTTGATATGTTAGCGAATCGGGATATTGTTTATACGGATAATTATCAGCCCGTCCGCGTGAATCCGAAATTCGCGAAGCTGTCACTGGATGCGTGCGTAAAAATTCTGGTACATTTTGCCCCGAATAGCGCGTTGATTGCTGCAAGCGTTCAAAAAACGTCGGCATACTACGTGGATCATACGTTGAGTTCGAGAGCGTTTGCATTCCCACACGATCGGCTTCTGCTTCGTGTTCACGGGTAAAATCAATTTGAAATTGAACACTGCCCGCTTGAATTGCCATAATCGCGGCTTGTCCAGCGGCGGCGGATTGCGTTCCCAATAAAATTGCACCCAACGTTGCCGCTGCCATCGGAATCGATAAACGCGAACTCGCCTCGTAAGAACGGTACAAATGGCGTTGTGTGACGTGAGCAATTTCGTGTGCCATCACCGATGCAAGTTCACTTTCGGCATCAGTCATTAGAATTAGCCCTGAATTCACGCCGATATAACCACCTGGCCCCGCGAAAGCATTGATGTCATTTTCTAAAACTACAAAAAAGTGAAATGGATAATTTGGTGTATCGCTGTGAGCAACCAACTTTTCACCAATCGTTTGAATATACTGTTGAATTTCACTGTCCTGGTTGATGACAACCTGATTATGTAAGCTGCGAAAAAAGGCTTCACCGAACTGTTTTTCTTCGGCGGGACTAATCAATGCTCCAGCGGAATCGCCCATGTCAGGTAGTTCGATTTTATCCAATTCCAAAGCGAAAATAGGCGTTGAATTTATCAGTAAACTTATTAAAAACAATCGTCGAAAAAATTTACCGCTCATGAAGTCGTTCCCTTGGATTTAGTCGTTGAAGTAGCTTTCTGATATTATCTCAGCTTGTTTACAAACTTCGTTAAAGATTGGATGCCGTAAAGGAATTTACAAGGGCGGACAACAACAAAAATTACACAATTAGAAAAATAAAATATGACTAAGAAAATAACATTTAAAGTTCAAAACGGCGGCTTATTACGCGGCGAAGCGCGGGTAGCGGGTGACAAATCGATGTCGCATCGTTCGATTATGCTAGGTTCTCTTGCCGAAGGTGTCACACACGTCACCGGATTTTTAGAAGCCGAAGACGCACTCGCAACTTTGCAAGCTTTTCGTGATATGGGTGTGGAAATCGAACGAACTGGCGACGGTTGCGTAACAATTCACGGCGTAGGAAAACACGGTTTAAAGGCTCCACAGGCTCCGTTGTATTTGGGTAATTCAGGAACCTCGATGCGACTGTTAAGCGGATTGCTCGCCGGACAAGCGTTTAATTCTGTGTTGACTGGCGATGAATCGTTATCGAAACGCCCAATGAAACGTGTCACAGAACCGTTAGCACAAATGGGCGCAGATATTAAAACGACTGAAAAAGGTACTGCACCATTAGAAATCACGGGTAGGGCAGGGCAATTAACAGGTATTGATTATGTGATGCCGATGGCGAGCGCACAGGTGAAATCGTGTTTATTACTCGCAGGAATGTACGCACAAGGCGAAACGAAAGTCACTGAACCTGCGCCCACTCGTGACCACACGGAACGGATGTTGACCGGTTTTGGTTATCCCGTTTCAGTTAATAAAAATCAAGCCAGCATCACTGCAAATGGTCGATTAACCGCGATGACAATTGACGTGCCGAGTGATATTTCCTCAGCGGCATTTTTCTTAGTGGGTGCGTCAATTGCCCCAAATTCAGATGTATTACTTAAACATGTCGGTATCAATCCGACTCGGACGGGTGTGATTGATATTTTGCGGTTGATGGGGGCGAATATCGAAATTTTAAATGAACACACCGTTGGCGGTGAGCCGGTTGCTGATTTGCACGTCACGTCTTGCCAACTTAAAGGCATCGAAATTCCTGAACACCTTGTGCCATTAGCGATTGATGAGTTCCCTGTGTTATTTATTGCTGCCGCGTGCGCTGAAGGCGAAACACGTCTGACTGGTGCGGAAGAATTGCGAGTCAAAGAATCAGACCGTATTCAAGTGATGGCGGATGGCTTGCAAATTTTAGGTGTAAACGCTCAACCCACCTCGGACGGTATGATTATTCAAGGTGGTGAAATTGGCGGCGGAACGGTGGAATCACACGGTGATCACCGGATTGCAATGGCATTTGCAATTGCAGGCTTGCGAGCGATTGCGCCGATTACAATTTTGGATTGTGCGAATGTAAATACCTCGTTCCCAGAATTCAAAGAATTAGCGACCAATTTAGGGTTGCAACTCAGTAGTGAGGAAGATTGATGGATATTCCCGTTTTAACGTTAGATGGTCCGAGTGGCGCAGGAAAAGGTACAGTTAGTCGTTTAATTGCACAACAATTGGGTTGGCATTATTTGGACAGTGGCGCGATTTATCGTGCGTTGGCTCTTGAACTGACCGAAAAAGATTTTTTACACACGAGTGTTGCTGAAATCGTAGAAGTTGCTTTGGCAATGGATTTGGTTTTTGAATGTGGTGACGATCGATTGGTAAAACTTAATGGTCAAGATGTGACAGATTTATTGGGTTTAGAAAGTACGGGAAACAACGCCTCGAAAATTGCTGCAATTCCTGAAATTCGTGCCGCTTTGTTGCAAAAACAACACGATTTTAAACAAGCTCCTGGATTAGTGGCAGATGGACGAGACATGGGAACTGTAGTTTTTCCTGATGCAAAATATAAAGTTTTTCTAACAGCTAGTGCATCAAAAAGGGCGGAAAGACGCTATAAACAGTTGAAACAAAAAGGAATTGATGCTAACCTTCTGGAGATAACTGCCGATATACAAGAACGTGATCAGCGTGACAGTGAGCGACAATTTGCTCCATTGATACCAGCCGCTGACGCAGTTTATATTGATTCTTCGATTCTGAGCATTCAAGCCGTCGTTGAAGAAGTGTTAAGTTTAGTCCGTTAGGATATTTTTACAGTCGCCGCAATAGAATTGCGGTTTTTTATTAACTTTTAAATAACAGAAAAGATTGGTTTCAAACCAAATCTGGGAAAGAAAAATGAGCGAGAGCTTTGCAGCATTACTTGAAGAAAGTTTAACCAAGACCAAAATGAGTCCTGGTGCCATGTTAGTTGGTACAGTCATCGATATTGAAAACGACATGGTTATCGTCAGTACGCATTCAAAATCAGAAGGCGTAATTCCGAAATGGCAATTTTTAAACGCGAACGGTGAATTAGAAATTTCAGTTGGCGACGAAATCGAAGTTGCTTTAGATTTATTTGAAGATGGTTTAGGTTCAACCATTCTTTCCCGCGATAAAGCAAAGAAAAATAAAGCATGGTTCGAATTAGAAACCGCGTTTGAAAATGATGCCACAATTATCGGTCGTATTAACGGTAAAGTGCGCGGCGGTTTCACTGTAGAAGTAGGCGCATTACGTGCGTTCTTACCCGGTTCATTAGTTGACGTGCGTCCGGTTCGTGACACTACTTTCTTAGAAGGTCGTGATTTAGAATTCAAAGTCATTAAAATTGACCAAAAACGTAATAACGTGGTGTTATCACGTCGTGCGGTTGTTGAAAAAGAATACAGCGCAGAACGCGAAGAATTATTGAAAACGCTTGAAGAAGGCGCGACAGTTATCGGCGTAGTGAAAAACTTAACTGATTATGGCGCGTTCATTGATTTAGGCGGTATCGATGGTTTGTTACACATTACAGATATGGCATGGAGACGTGTACGTCATCCTTCGGAATGTGTAGAAATTGGTCAAGAAATCAAAGTTAAAGTGTTGAAATACGACAAAGACAAGAACCGTGTGTCTTTAGGTATGAAACAAATGGGCGAAGATCCTTGGTTGAACATCGCAACTCGTTACCCTGCTGGCACGCGCGTCACGGGTAAAGTAAACAATTTAACTGATTACGGTTGTTTTGTTGAAATCGAAGAAGGCGTTGAAGGTTTGGTTCACGTTTCAGAAATGGATTGGACAAATAAAAACGTTAATCCATCACGCTTAGTACAATTGGGCGATGAAGTTGAAATCATGGTTTTGGAAATCGACGAAGAACGTCGTCGTATTTCGTTGGGCATGAAACAATGTAAAACCAATCCTTGGGATGAATTTGCAGCAACGCACAACAAAGGCGATAAAATTACCGGTAAAATCAAATCAATTACGGATTTCGGTATTTTCATTGGTTTAGATGGTGGCATTGATGGCTTAGTTCACATGTCTGATATTTCGTGGGCAGATGAAGGCGAAAATTCAGTTCGTGATTTCAAAAAAGGCGACGAACTCGAGACTATCATTTTAGCGGTTGATTCAGAACGCGAACGTATTTCGTTAGGTATCAAACAATTAGCACAAGATCCGTTCCAAAACTTCCTCGCTACCCATGAAAAAGGCAGTGCGGTAAAAGGTACGGTTAAAGAAGTGGATGCTAAAGGTGCAACAGTAACGTTAGAAGATGGTATTGAAGGTTATTTGAGAGCTTCTGAAATTCAACGTGATCGCGTTGAAGATGCACGTACTTTATTGAAAGAAGGCGACAGTATTGAAGCGAAGTTCATCGGAATTGATAAAAAAGCGAAAACGATTAGCTTGTCGATGAAACCTAAAGAAGAACACTCGCATGCACATACAGAAAGAGAGCATCCAATTTCTGCAAAAGAGTATTCTGCACAACAAAATCAAAATGTTGCGTCACCAACTTTAGGTGATATTTTCAAGCAACAAATGGAAAAATAAAATCGTAAGATTGGAAAGGAGACGCGGCTTGTCGTGTTTCCTTTTTTCATTTTAACAGGAGCGCAGGTGACAAAATCTGAACTAATCGATGTGTTGGCAAAACAGCAATCTCATTTTGCCCTAAAAGACGTAGAACTTACTATAAAGTGCATCATCGAACAAATGAATCAAGCGTTATCAGCAGGCGAACGCATTGAAATTAGAGGGTTCGGCAGCTTTTCATTACGCTTACGTCCACCGCGTATGGGGCGTAATCCAAAAACTGGCGAATCAGTAGCATTAGCGAAAAAACACGTTCCGCATTTCAAACCAGGTAAAGAATTGCGTGATCGCGTTAATGCGTCTTCAGATCAGTATAAAATTATTGAATAGTGGAATAACCGCCATCATTTAAAATTGCTAGCGCAGCTTTTTTAAGCCGCGCTATTTTTTTGAGTTTTTTAGACAACTACGCTTGGGTGTTGACAATAATGCCGAGCGGACTTTGACCTTGTAAGTTTTGGGCTAGCGTTTGCAGAAAATTTCCCAATGTTGTCGAACCATTTGCACCTGCACCGTGTGCATCTAAAACACTTTGAAAGTCATCTTTCAGTGTTTGAATCGTGCTTGAATTGTTATTCGTAGCATTCCGACTCTCGTCATTTAACTGTTTAACTAACGATTGTAAATTGGTAGTGAGATTGCCAACGGTTGTTGTATTTCCACCTGTGTAGGCGGTAATAGCAGCTTCGTTAATGTTACCAGACTCAGAATCACGCGAACTTTCCGAACTTTCATTATCTTGTGAGACAGCTTGTTTTAAATTCGACTGTGGCGGAGAAGTCGCTAGTGCTTGCGATGCGTCCCGACCACGCAAAATAGAAAACATATCTTGAATAAATGTACCAAGCGATTTTTCTTGAGCGTTAACTTCATTAGCCCCACTCACGACAGGTGCTGAAGTATTTGTTGGGTTCACTATGCCAACTTGTGCTAATGCTTGCCCAATATAAGATGAAAACGCAGATTGATTTGCGGCTTTGTTTGCTAAGTTGCCACTGTCAACGGTAGCGACTTTATTAGTAGCCTGTACGTTATAAACGTTAGCACTAACAGAAGGAGAAGAAATATTAAATGACATGACGAACCTCGCCTTTTTGGCTGTAAAATCGAATAAAATAAAAAGCAGCATTTAGGTGTACCACACCACAACTGGTGTATCGAATTCTACGCCATTTACTTTAAAAATAAAGCGACTTACTTCACACTTCCATTTTTTAACCCTCAAGGATCACTCATGTTAGAAACTTATCGTCAACATATTTCAGAACGTGCAGTAGAAGGCGTTGTTCCAAAACCGTTAGACGCACCGCAAACAGCACAATTAGTCGAATTGATTAAAAAGCCACCTGCAGGCGAAGAAGCGTTCATTTCAGATTTACTCGCAAACCGTATTCCAGCTGGTGTTGATGAAGCCGCGTATGTGAAAGCAGGCTTTTTAGCGGCAATTGCAAAAGGTGAAACGATCTCACCAATTTTACCAGCCGAACGCGCCACCGAATTACTCGGCACGATGCTTGGTGGTTATAACATTGCGCCACTGATTGATTTGCTCGACAGCCAAAACGAAACAATTTGTGCGCTTGCGGCAAAAGGTTTATCACACACGTTACTTATTTTCGATGCGTTCCACGATGTTCAAGTAAAAGCGAAAGCCGGTAATTCATTCGCGCAACAGGTTATGCAATCGTGGGCGGATGCTGAATGGTTTACGAGCAAACCGGCTGTTCCTAAAAAATTAACCGTTACGGTTTTCAAAGTGACTGGCGAAACAAATACAGACGATTTATCACCCGCACCAGATGCGTGGTCACGTCCAGATATTCCATTACACGCGAAAGCCATGCTCAAAATGCCGCGTGATGGCATCACAAATGCCGAAGTACAAATTGCCGAATTAAAACAAAAAGGTTTTCCTGTTGCGTATGTAGGCGATGTCGTTGGGACAGGTTCTTCGCGTAAATCGGCAACCAATTCGGTTTTATGGTTTATGGGCAACGACATTCCGTTCATTCCCAACAAACGCGAAGGTGGTGTATGTATCGGTAGCAAAATTGCCCCCATTTTCTTTAACACGATGGAAGATTCTGGCGCATTGCCGTTCGAATGCGATGTAAGCCAATTAAATATGGGCGATGTCATCGACATTTATCCGTATCAAGGCGAAGTTAAACGTCACGGTAGCGATGAAGTTGTTTGTAAATTTGAATTAAAAACCGATGTATTACTCGACGAAGTACGTGCCGGTGGTCGAATTCCGTTAATTATTGGACGCGGATTAACTGACAGAGCGCGAATTGCATTGGGTTTAACGCCTTCAACCGTTTTCAAACGTCCGGCGAATGAAAAAGACAGCGGCAAAGGATTTACACTCGCGCAAAAAATCGTCGGTAAAGCCTGCGGCGTAACAGGCGTGCGTCCGAATACTTATTGCGAACCGCACATGACTACCGTTGGTTCGCAAGATACGACAGGCCCGATGACACGTGATGAGTTGAAAGATTTAGCGTGTTTGGGGTTTTCAGCAGATTTGGTAATGCAATCCTTTTGTCATACCGCTGCCTACCCAAAACCCATCGATGTTGAAATGCAACACACTTTGCCTGATTTCATTATGAATCGCGGTGGTGTTTCACTTCGTCCAGGGGATGGAATTATTCATTCTTGGTTAAATCGGATGTTGTTGCCTGATACCGTAGGAACTGGCGGCGATTCACACACACGCTTTCCAATCGGTTTGTCATTTCCCGCAGGTTCAGGTTTAGTTGCTTTTTCCGCCGCAACAGGTGTAATGCCACTTGATATGCCCGAATCCGTTTTGGTTCGTTTTACCGGCGAAATGCAGGCGGGAATTACCTTGCGTGATTTGGTCAACGCAATTCCTTACGTTGCGATTCAACACGGTTTGTTGACGGTCGATAAAAAAGGCAAAAAGAACGTTTTTTCAGGACGCATTTTAGAAATTGAAGGATTGCCAGATTTGAAAGTCGAACAAGCCTTTGAATTATCCGATGCGTCAGCGGAACGGTCGGCGGCGGGTTGTACTGTACGATTGAATGAAGCACCAATTCGTGAATATCTGAATTCAAATATCACGCTGTTGCAATGGATGATTAAAGAAGGTTATGGCGATGCGCGAACCATTGAACGTCGTATTTCAAAAATGCAAGAGTGGCTGGCAAATCCTGTATTGCTTGAACCGGATGCCGATGCCGAATACTTTGAAGTTCTCGAAATCAATATGAGCGAGATTAAAGAACCGTTACTTGCGTGTCCAAATGACCCAGACGACATTAAAAAATTATCCGATGTCGCGGGAACGCATATTGATGAAGTGTTTTTAGGTTCGTGCATGACGAATATCGGGCATTTCCGTGCGGCAGAAAAATTGCTCAAACAACAAACTACCGATTTACCAAGCAAATTGTGGATTGCACCACCAACCAAAATGGACGTTTCTCAACTTACTCAAGAAGGCGTTTATCAAACCTTTGAAAAAGCGGGCGCACGTTTAGAAATGCCCGGTTGTTCATTGTGCATGGGTAATCAAGCGCGAGTTAAAGATGGAGCAACCGTCGTTTCAACGTCAACGCGCAATTTCCCGAATCGTTTAGGCGATAACACGAATGTGTTTTTATCGTCAGCAGAACTCGCGGCGGTATGTTCAATTTTAGGGAAAATTCCAACAATTGAAGAATATATGCGTTATGCTTCGCAAATTAACGAAACTGCTGACGAAACGTATCAGTATTTGAATTTTGATCAGATTGCAGATTATTGCCGTTAAATATTTTTTCAGAGATCCGGTAAATACTGAATCCCTACTTTCTCGTAAATTTTTAACTCACAAAAGAGGCTTAACCATGTTATTAAAAGTTGGATCAAAAGGCGATGATGTCAAAAAAATGCAAGCAAAATTGGGACTCACAGATGATGGTATATTCGGAGCTGGAACAGAAAAAGCAGTAAAAACATTTCAAGCTGAAAATGGATTAACCGCAGATGGCATTGTCGGTTCAGCAACATGGGATAAATTGTTTTTAACGATCACCACAGATACCCCTGCACCTGTTGGCGATTTAGATTTAAATAAACTAGTGGGACACATTCCCGATGTTGTGATTAACCAAATTCCTGATTGCGCTACAGAGTTTCAAATCAATACGCCTTTGCGTTTAGCGCATTTTTTAGCGCAATGCGCTCATGAAAGTGGCGGATTTAAAGCGACACAAGAAAATTTGAATTATTCGGCAGAGGGTTTGAAAAAAACATTTTCAAAATATTTTCCAGGCAATTTAGCCGACAGTTATGCAAGGCAACCAGAAAAAATTGCTTCTCGAGTTTATGCTTCCCGCATGGGTAATGGTGATGAAGCAAGTAAAGAAGGTTATAAATACAGAGGTCGTGGTTATATTCAATTAACGGGTAAAGATAATTACAGCACGTTTGATAAATCAGTTGATGACGATATTTTGAATAATCCGGACTTGGTTTCAGAAAAATATGCGTTATTGTCGGCGGCTTGGTTTTGGAATTCTCGTTCTCTAAATTCATCGGCAGACAAAGGTTCAAGTGATGCGGTAGTGACTGAAATCACCAAAAAAGTGAATGGTGGCATAAATGGTTTGGATGAACGCATTAAGAATTTCAAAAAATACTACGCATTATTAGCTTGAGAATATTTGCTATGAAACAGAATCTAGTTGCACTAATGGGACTGTCATATTTGATTTCATTTCCTGTGCTAGCGACAGATTCGCATTGCCGTGAGCAAGAGAACATTATTTTTTCTTGCTCATTAGGCAAAAACATTGTGTCAGTATGTGCATCGAAAGATATTTCACAAACTAGCGGCTATTTACAATATCGATTCGGTCAAAAAAATACGCCAGAGTTGATTTTGCCCGCTTCAATAGAACCTTCTCACCATGCCGATATTCAGGCAAGGACGTTGATGTTTTCAGGGGGTGGCGGTGCTTATCTGCGTTTTATTAACGGTCAATTCAATTATATTGTCTACACCGCAATTGGTAAGGGCTGGGGAACTAAAGATGGCGTGGCAGTTGAAAAAGATGGCAAACACATTGCCAATTTAAAATGCCGTGATATTCCTATTTCAAAATTAGGCGATGATTTTTTTACTAGCGTAGGATTGATGGTCGACCAAGAAGAATTTTTACTGCCTTAATCTTTTGAACACCGTTTAAAAATCTGTCCAATTCAAACGTTTTATTTCGGCTTGACTAAATTATTGAGAATATCGTTAATTTGTTGTTTGACTTGTTCGGGATCAGTTTCCGACCCTATTTTTTGTTGCATTTCCATTAAGTTCTGAGCCAATTTCATGCGTACATCAACTTCCAAATTTGCCAACTTAGATTTAGCCTCTAACGTTTTAGCATCAAGTATGCTTTGTGTACTCCCTTCGAATAGAGATTTAAAAGTTTCTACCATTTTGTTTAAAAAAGTGTAAAGCAAATCAGCAGAAAATCCCCCTAAAATTGCCAATAACGGTCTAATAACGCCTTTTGACAATATTCCATCAGTTTGGAGAGATTGTTCTGAGATTAGTATCGCTAAAAGCAAACCTGCAATAATACCTAATAAAAAGCGAATCCAATAAGAGGCTTGATAGGTGGGTTCATAAGTTCCTTTTGAAATGTAATCATTCACCTTATACAACGCTGCGAACGATGCCCCTAGTCCTGCTGCGCCGATATAAAATGTCAAGCGAGCTAATTGCTCTATGCCATCGGCAGATAAAACGTCTTGTGCCAATTTGTTTCCATTTATGTACGGACTCGATAACAAGGCTACAAAAATAACTAAGGACATGATCGCAACCAACATAAGTTGTCGAACCAATGAAATGGTGCCTAAAAACTTAAGCATTGTTTTATTTTTTTGTTCTCTATCGAGCAATAGCACGGTTTGTGGTGTTGCGGGTTCAATAAGACGTGCTAACAAATTGTGCGTATCAATCAAAATTGTAATATCTATTTCTCTTCGTATTTGCAGCGAATCCTCTCCTCCATCTTCTGCAGGACTGTAACTTTCAAACGCTTCAATATTTTTAATAGAATCGGCGGAAACAGATTTACCCTTCGCTAGCGCGTATCTAGCCATTGATGTACATTCCATATAAATTTGATCACGTAAATTAGTATCTGTGTAAAAGTTAGTATTTTGATCACTCACAAGAGCCTCGCTTGTTGTTTGGAATGTTGATTTACCAAATTTGTCAGTCGGCGTGATAAACGCCTTGGCGGTATCGTCCGTTGGTTCTAATTTTTCTGGCGTAATTTGCCATTTATGTGATGTTAAATCTCGTGGATAATGACGCATTTTTAATCAGTTCCTTGCATTCATCTAATCTTTGTTGTTGCTCGGTTTTTTAGGATTTAATCATGGCTATTTCATTGACTTCTAAAGAAACATTCAATCCAACCTCGCGTTTAAGTGTTTCGTTTCGTGTGTTACTTGGTTTATATTTAATCATTCCGTTGTGTTTGTTGTTATACGGTTTAGACGTAGCATTTTGGCAAGGCTATTTGCATGATAATTTGCCAACAAAACCCACACATTTTCTGTTATTTCAAATTTTATTCGGCACACCACACATTTTGGCAAGTACAATTTTGTTGGTGAGCAACGGCGAGTATTTTCAATTTTATAAGCGTCATTTAGCATGGATGACGTTAGCAATTGCAGTTATTTTTGGTGTCGGAAGTTTGTTTATTCCGTATCGTGTGTTTTATGTTGCTGTCGCTGCTTGGACAGTTTTTCACGTTTTAAAGCAACAACATGGCGTGGTGCGTGGATTCTGTCAATTACCGACATGGGCTTATCACACTTTATTGTGGCTGAGTGTTGCTACGGGATTATTGATTTATATTGGGATTTTTCTACACACCAGTTTGGACAATGATACATTAGAATCACTCAAAAATGCCGCCGGTATTTTGACGAGCGTTTTAGTGATAATTGCGTTGTATTGTCAGCGTTATATTTCAGTTAAATTAGGAAAAACATTTTTATGGGCAAATGTTTTTTTAGTCGTAAGTAGCTTTTTTCTGTATGCCCAAAGTTATTATTTTTTTGCGATTCTAATTCCGCGTTTAGTTCACGATGCAACGGCGTACGTTTTTTATGTGACGCACGATTTCAATAAACATTCTGTCACTCCAAAAAATACACTTTATTGTTGGGCAAAACGATATTCGATTTCCATTTTCATTGTATTACCTGTGTTATCGTTTTTAATTGCTTTTGTGTTACAGGCTTACGGCGATGTAGCGGTTACATGGATGGTTCGGGAATTATTCGGTGTAGAAATTCGAAAAGCGGTGACATTGGGATTATTGGGATATTTTGCGTTGATGCACTATTACAGCGAAGGTTTGACGTGGAAATTCGGATCACCTTACCGGCAATTTATTTCATTTTCAAAATGAAAAAAAAGGGCGCAAATAAATCTCGCGCCCTTTTTTGTGGGAACGTGCAAAAATCAACCTACGTGTTCAGACACTTCCAAATCAAACCCTGACAGTGCGATATATTTTTTTTGTACACCTAAAACCTTCAATTTTCGTACACCCAAATCCGCCAAAATGCGTGCGCCTGTTCCGGTCGTACGCCAATCGACATCGTTATTCGGCACAATTTGATGCCCATTATCTACCAATTGATAACGGTGAAATTGTTCGGCTAATGCCTGATTATTTTCACTTTGTCGAATTAACACTAAAACGCCGCGTCCAGCATTTGAGATTTTTTCCATTTCTGAACGAATTGATAAA
>JAQTOX010000134.1 GCA_028713055.1 Methylococcales bacterium
AAAGAAATCGAATTAAAAGACAAATTCGAAAACATGGGCGCACAAATGGTGAAAGAAGTTTCATCAAAAACGTCTGACGTAGCGGGCGACGGTACAACGACGGCGACTGTTTTAGCGCAATCTATCGTAAACGAAGGTTTGAAAGCGGTTGCTGCTGGCATGAATCCAATGGATTTAAAACGCGGTATTGATTTAGCCGTGACGAAAGCCGTTGAAGCCATCGTAGCTTCTGCAACACCTTGCACCGATAACAAAGCAATTGCACAAGTCGGCACAATCTCTGCGAACTCTGACGAATCAGTCGGCAAAATCATTGCTGAAGCGATGGAAAAAGTCGGTAAAGAAGGTGTTATCACCGTTGAAGAAGGTTCAGGTTTAGACAATTCTTTGGACGTTGTTGAAGGGATGCAATTTGACCGTGGTTATTTATCGCCTTACTTCATCAACAAACAAGACAGCATGAGCGTCGAATTAGACGACCCGTTCATCTTAATTTATGACAAAAAAATCTCAAACATCCGTGATTTGCTCCCAGTTTTAGAAGGCGTTGCAAAATCAGGTCGTCCATTATTGATTGTGGCTGAAGACGTTGAAGGCGAAGCGTTAGCGACGTTGGTTGTAAATACAATTCGTGGCATTGTGAAAGTGGCTGCGGTTAAAGCACCAGGTTTTGGCGACCGTCGTAAAGCCATGCTCGAAGACATCGCGGTTTTAACCAACGGTACGGTGATTTCAGAAGAAATTGGTTTGAGTTTGGAAAAAGCAGAACTCGCACAATTAGGCACAGCAAAACGTGTTCAAATCAGCAAAGACAACACTACCATCATTGACGGTTACGGTTCAGAAGATTCAATCAAAGCTCGCGTTGCTCAAATTCGCGCACAAGCTGACGAAGCCACTTCTGATTACGACAAAGAAAAATTGCAAGAACGTTTAGCTAAATTAGCTGGCGGCGTTGCAGTGATTAAAGTCGGCGCGGCAACTGAAATCGAAATGAAAGAGAAAAAAGCTCGCGTTGAAGATGCGTTGCATTCGACTCGTGCAGCGGTTGAAGAAGGCGTTGTTGCAGGTGGCGGTACGGCGTTAGTTCGTGCATTGTCTGCGTTAGTTGGTTTGGAAGGTATCAACCACGACCAAACTGTTGGTGTGAACATTTTACGTCGTGCGATGGAAGAGCCTTTACGTCAAATCGTTTCTAACGCTGGCGATGAACCTTCGGTTGTATTTAACGAAGTGCATAAAGGTTCGGGTAACTTCGGTTACAACGCGGCAACGGGTCAATATGGCGACATGATTGAAATGGGAATTTTAGACCCTGCAAAAGTGACTCGTACCGCGTTGCAAAATGCGGCTTCAATTGCTGGTTTGATGTTGACGACTGAAGTGATGATTGCTGATGCGCCTAGCGATGACAAAGGTCATGGTATGCCTGATATGGGCGGAATGGGTGGTATGGGCGGCATGATGTAATCATGTTGGCTTGAATGCCTTTTTGCTTTGAATGATGAAAGCCCCGATTTGCAGTAATGCAGTCGGGGCTTTTTTGCTACAGAAGAAAAAGGGGATTGATGCTGTTGGGATTGTTGGTTTCCCTGATTTTGAATGTGTTAAAAGACTTTTGAACTGTCACTTATGACTTGAATTCACTTTCTTTATTAGCTGATAATTAAAAATCAATTTATAAATTAATGGAGAATCTTTGTGTCTATTGTTACCGATGATATTTTAAACTGTCCTGTTAATTCCCATAACGAATGGGATCCCCTTGAAGAAGTTATTGTCGGCAGTTTAGATAATGCTATGTTCCCCGATTGGACAACCATTAATGAGGTCACAGTTCCACCAGGTGAATGGGGGGCTGTCGAAAAACGTATTGGTGGAAAAGGCATTCCTTATCCTGACGAATTTGTTATTGCCGCACGCAAAGCACGAGCCGAATTTATTCATATTTTGGAATCAGAAGGCGTTAAAGTTAGACACGTTGATAAAAGTAATTTTTCCGCGCCATTTTCCACACCCGAATGGTCGGTTGGTTCTGGGTTTTGTGCTGCTAATCCACGAGACCCTTTTTTGGTCATTGGGAATGAAATTATTGAAACACCTACGGCGGATAGAGCCAGATATTTTGAATCTTGGGCTTACCGTTCTTTATTTAAAGAGTATTTTCACGCTGGTGCAAAATGGACAGCGGCACCAAAACCTCAGTTAATTGATGAACTGTATGATTTGAACTATATCGTTCCTTCTGAAGGCGAGGCAATGCGTTATTTTGTGAATGATTTTGAGCCAGTCTTTGATGCGGCAGATTGTGTCCGTTGTGGTCGAGATATTTTTATGCAGCAAAGCAATGTGACGAATCGTTCAGGCATAACATGGTTACAACGCCATTTAGGTGACGGTTATCGCGTGCATGAAATTGAAAACAATTCACCTGAGGCAATTCACATTGATACCTCCTTTATGCCATTAGCTCCTGGGAAATTATTAATTAGTCCTGAATATATAGACGTTAATAAACTACCGTCTATTTTAAAAAGCTGGGATATTTTGGTCGCCCCACAACCTTTACCAAATAAAGACCCTTTAAAAGTGGTCAGTGAATGGATTAGCATTAATGTGTTGATGCTAGACGAAGAGCGCGTGATTGTTGAAAAGACTCAAGAACCGCTAATTAAAGCCTTAAAAAGTTGGGGATTTAAACCTATTCCTTGTTCATTTGATGCGTACTTTCCATTTTTAGGCGCGTTCCATTGCGCGACACTAGACGTACGCAGAAAAGGCACGTTGCAGAGTTATTTTTAATGAACATCCTTAATACAATGGTTGGAATGAAAATAGAATACTTATATTTATTCTTAACTATTGTTTTTGATTCGCTTGGTATTGCTTTTCTAAATAAAGCTGATGGTTTAATACATTTAAAATACTTATTGTTAGGGTTGGCTCTTTTAAATTTAGGTCTAATATGTCTTTCACTAGCATTGAAAACGATGGATATGACTATTGCAAATACAACGTTTGCGGGTTTAAGTAGTCTACTGGTCGCATTAATTGGCTACTTTTATTTTGGCGAGAAATATACCTTATTCCAATACATTTGTGTGACATCTGTTTTGTTTGGTGTTGCTGGATTGAATATGACAGGGTTGGCTAAATAGCACGCAGGAGTGTCAGATTTCGGTGATCGCCGCGACACAATCCCTGATTGCATCACGCTGTCGGGGCTTTTTTGTGTTGGTTTATTTCGCATAATGAAAAATTTTAGTCGGTGAAATATCCTCGCCTTCTGTCCAAAAAATACCGCCCAGCGGGTCAATTCCAACGTTACGAAAATAACGGAAATTTTTAAGTCGCCAAAAAGCCTCGCGTGTTTCAATCAAAGGTGTTAAATCCAATTCAATTTCTTGACCGTCTTGTTTTGTGACGTACAGCGTGTAAGGTGGCTCGGCTCTCACTTGAATGATTTTAGTTGCTGAGTTCATCCCATTTTTCCATCAATTCGGTTTGATTGGCGAGAATGAAATCTTTAATTTTTTTGGCTTGTTGTGGTGGAACTTGACCTGATAATAATTCACCTGTTTGAATCGCAAATGAACCTGCATAATCGCCATAAATTCCATGGCAATGCGGCACGCCGTGGTCATCTAAATACATGTAAATCGATATTCCAAAAAAGAAAGCAACGCGAGGCATGAGGTTATATCCAAAAAATCGAAGTGTATCAAAAAACCCCCGATTGCATCACGCCGTCGGGGCTTGTATCTTTTTTGAAAGTTAAATATAGCGCGAAATCAATCCATAATTTCCATTCATTTCGGGTAATGGAATTTTCACTTCGTAACCCCCGCCACTCGCTTCCTGCATTTCTTGACCATACATATTTTCCATGCGTTCAATAACAAGATCTTGATTGCCTTCGGGCAAAATCAATTCGATTTTATCGCCGACAGCAAATTTATTTTTCGCATCAATCGTTGCCAAACCAGTTTCTTTATCATAACTGCGAATTTCACCACAGAATTGTTGTTGATGGCTTTTCGAATAACCCGTTAAATAATTTTGCTGTTCGTGGGTGTGATGACGTTGATAAAAACCATCGGTATAACCACGATTCGCCAAATTGTCTAAAACACCCAGCAATTGCGGATTAAATTCACGTCCGGCAAGTGCGTCATCAATGGCTTGACGATACGTTTGTGCCGTTCGAGCCACGTAATAATGCGATTTTGTGCGTCCTTCGATCTTCAAACTATCGACCCCAATTTCAACCAACTGTTGAACGTGTTCGATGGCGCGTAAATCTTTTGAATTCATGATGTAAGTGCCGTTTTCATCTTCCATTACGGGCAACAATTCGCCTTTGCGTCCTTCTTCTTCCAGAAAATAAATATTGTCGGCTAATGGATGACGTTCTGCACCACCACAACTGGCGTTGCTAATGTCGTTCATCGATAAAACTTCACTCGTTTCAGACGGCGACCAATCGCCTTCAGCATTTTCTTCAGCCGGTTTGGTATCGTATTTCCAACGACAAGAATTCGTGCAAGTCCCTTGATTCGGGTCACGGTGATTAAAATAGCCTGATAACAAACAACGCCCCGAATACGCGATACATAATGCACCGTGGACAAAAACTTCAATTTCCATGTCTGGGCATTCTTGGCGAATCTCTGCAATTTCATCGAGCGATAATTCCCGCGATAAAATTACTCGTTCCACGCCCATGCGTTGCCAGAATTTCACGCTAGCAAAATTTACGGTGTTTGCTTGCACGGATAAATGAATCGCCATGTCGGGATAAGTATCGCGCATCATCATAATCAAACCAGGATCCGCCATAATTAACGCATCTGGTTTCATGGCGACGATGGGCGCAATGTCTTTCATAAACGTTTTAATTTTCGCGTTATGCGGAATCACGTTTGCAGCGATAAAAAACTTTTTGCCGAGTTGATGCGCTTCGTTAATGCCGATTTGTAGATTGTCGTGCAGAAAATCGTTGTTTCGCACCCGCAAACTATAACGTGGTTGTCCTGCATAAACCGCATCTGCACCATAAGCAAACGCATAACGCATATTTCTAATTGTTCCCGCAGGCGAGAGAAGTTCGATTTTTTTCATGAATTTTCAAGGGTTGTCTAAAACTGTTTATTCTATCGGTTTTAGATTGAACTGTTTTAGTTTTACGCTTTTTTTATCCTAAGTAGTTCACACGCAATCTCAGAAAAATTGGTATCAGCCGATAGAGACGTTACGGTGTACAAAAAGTTGGTGCAGACCAATTTAGTTATGAACCGCTCAATTTTTCTATCCAAGGATGTAAAAATGGCTACAGCATCACAATTTAGTACCGTCACTAATATCGCTACGATGAGCGCAGGGGATTTTGCAAAATTATCCACCGCTGATTTAGTGCAGCTAAGTAAATTTCAAGCGCAATCGCTTACTATCGAACAAGTCGCGACGTTGAACGACAAGACAGTCGCTGCACTTAAAGATCAATTGAAAAATATTGATCCCAGTGTACTTATTGCAATTCCTACAAATGCGATTCCCGGTATACCTGTTGCGAGTTTAACGACGGCACAAGTGGCCAAGTTAACCCTTGACCAGTTTGCAGCATTAACATCTACTCAAATAAGTACGTTAAACAAAAACCAATTAGTAGGTTTAGATGCCGATCATATAGGGGTATTAACAAACAGTGTTCTGACTGCGTTGCGTGTTAAAGATTTGAGTTCGACTGTTTTTAGTCAATTAACCTCCGACCAAATTGCAAAATTAACTCCCGCACAAATCAGCACATTGAGTTCGACACAATTAGTGGGCTTAACCATGGAACAAGCAAACGCATTGACACCTTCTCAAGCGATTGCCTTCAAATCATTAACGGCATTTCCCATTGATGTCATTCCCAGTTTAGATGTGAAATTTGTTGCAAGCCTTTCTTTATTGGCTTTTGGAGCATTTACAACGGCACAGTTGCAAGCCTTGACGACTGACCAAATGGGGTCGATTCCCTCAGCGCAAATTAACAAATTAACTGCTACGAAAGTCGCCTCATTGGAAGCAGATGATGTGGCGGCATTGAGCTTGCCCGCAATGGTAGGTTTCAATAAATCTAACATTGTTGGTTTGAACATTGTTAATTTAACAGGTGATGAATTTGCCGCACTCAAACCGGCTCAAATTGCTACGTTGCCAACGACCTCAATTGCGGCAATCAGTTCAGATACTGCACCATTGCTATCATCGGCAACGACCGCGTTACTTTCTGCTGCACAAGTGGCGGCGTTAACCCCGTCGGCGTTAGCGGCTATTGAAACCTCCGCCCTTGCAACTATTTCTTCCAAAGGCATTGCGGGATTAACCGCATCCGCTCAAATTGCGGCATTAACATCAGAACAATTCGGCGCATTAACGTCTATTCAAACGAAAGCATTAACTGCAACGCAAGTCGCGGCAATTGAATCCGCAGACGTGCTAGCGTTGCAACCATCAGCCATTAAAGCGCTTCAATCTGCAACGATTAGTTCATTAGTATCGACAGCATTTGCATCAATGTCAGCAGAACAAATCGGCGCATTCACAACTGCTCAAGCCAGCAAGTTAAGTGTGAATCAATTATCTCAGTTCGGTGCAGATCAAGCGGCAGCATTGTCACCTGCTCAAGTGTTAAAGCTAACGTCTGCACAAGTAACTAGTTTGAATACGACGGCAGCGGCAGCATTAGATCCTATCGTTATTAAAAATTTGAATTTTAAAGATTTTTCGTCGACTGACATTCCCTCGTTGAGTTCAGACCAAACCGCGAATTTTACTTCGGCACAAATCGCTAGTTTTGCGACGGCAGGCGGTGCATTTTTAGGGT
>JAQTOX010000135.1 GCA_028713055.1 Methylococcales bacterium
GTTTGCTTGGTGACCATAGCGAGCGTGAACCACCCGATCCCATCCCGAACTCGGAAGTGAAACCGCTTAGCGCCGATGATAGTGTGGCAGTTTGCCATGCGAAAGTAGGGAATTGCCAAGCTCTTAATTTTTACGAAAGGCCTAAAATCTGATGATTTTGGGCTTTTTTGTTTTCAGCCTAAATAAAAATTAACTTATGGATAATCAAGATATATTCTCTACACCTTCTTTGATTAGTAACGTTGGCGCACCGTTTATTTTGGGTATTGCAGTTGGCTATTTCGCAAAAAAAATGTTACGCACTGCTTTGTTTTTAGGTGGTTGTATCGTTGTGATTTTGTTTATTGCGGAATATTACGGCGTTGTTCATATTACAGATACAGAACTTTTACATGCTACAGATGTTGCCGCCGAAGCCGCAAAAAGTTCGAGTGATTTTTTATTAGAACGGTTATCACGTTTCACGGTGAAAGGAGTGAGTGCAACCGGTGGTTTTGTACTCGGCTTTAAGATAGGGTGACATCGATCTACTAGGCGACTAGTCTAACCAAAATACCACGTATTCAAATTGTCACCCCACAACATTGCAATCCAACCCGCCACAGCCAAATATGGACCAAACGGAATTGGCACTTCACGTTGTTGTTTATTGAGAGAAATCAACGTCATACCAATTACTGCACCTACGAGTGAAGATAGTAAAATAATCAGCCCCAAATACTGCCAACCAAACCACGCCCCCAGCATCGCTAATAATTTAAAATCACCATACCCCATGCCTTCTTTGCCAGTAATCAGTTTGAAACCATGATATACCGACCACAGCAATAAATAACCACCTACCGCGCCGATAATACTGGTTGCACTGTCTGTGTAAACATTGAACACACTTAAAATCAGCCCTAGCCACAGCATCGGTAACACAATGACATCAGGCAATAATTGGTGATCTAAATCAATGCCACTCAGCGCAATTAACGCCCACGTTAGCACTAATCCAGCTGCCGCTTGTTCGCTATAACCAAAATGCCACGCCACCGTCATTGACACGATCGCCGTCAATAATTCCACCACCGGATAACGTCCCGAAATCGATTCTCGGCAGGCTACACACTTACCGCGCAACCACATGTAACTCAATATAGGAATGTTTTGCTGCGCCAAAATTCGTGTTTGGCAATGCGGACAACGTGACGGTGGAAATGCGAGATTAAATGTATCCGTTGGCACGTCATTTTCAAGTTTCAAATAATCCAAACAATCACTGCGCCATTGTCGTTGCATCATCAATGGCAAACGATAAATCACCACATTTAAAAAACTGCCGATCAATAAACCGACAACGCCCATCAATACCGTAAATGCCACCGGTGTAGTTAATAAAGTTAATCCGTTAAAAAATTCCATCAATGTATCGCCGAGCCAAGTTTGAAAATAGGCAAATACATTGCCACGATTAAACCACCTACCAAAACGCCTAATATCAACATAATCATCGGTTCCATTAAACTGCTTAAATTATCGACTAAGTTATCGACTTCTTCTTCGTAAAAGTCGGCGACTTTAGAGAGCATCGCATCTAACGCCCCCGATTCCTCGCCAATTTGAACCATTTGTTGAACCATGTGCGGAAATAAGCCCGATTCTTGAATGGCAAATGTCAGGCGTTGACCGACGGCGACTTCTTCTCGAATTTGTAAAACAGCGGCGGCATAAACACGATTACCACATGTTCCCGCACATGATTCTAGTGCTTCTACCAACGGTACACCAGCGGCAGACATAGTGGCTAACGTGCGTGAAAATCGAGCAATTGCCGACTTGTTAATAATCACACCGACGACTGAAACTTTCAGCAACGTTTTGTCGATAAAATAATTAAATGGTTCGGAGGTGCGTTTAAAAAATTTAAAAACATACGTCAGACCGACTAAAATCGCCGCAATTATCCACCAATACGCTTGCATCCATTTCGACATTGCAATCACCATTTTAGTAAATGCCGGCAAATCTGCGCCAAAACTTTTAAATAAATCTTCAAACACCGGTACCACAAAAATCAGCAAAACTACGGTCACAATAAAAGCAATCAACACGACCGCGATGGGATACATCAGGGCTTTTTTGATTTTCTTTTTCATAGACTCGCTTTTTTCTTTGTACATCGCAATTTTTTCTAGCAATGACTCCAAAACACCAGCGCGTTCACCCGCTTCAACCAAATTACAAAATAAATCATCAAACTGTGCCGGATGTTTACGTAATGCCTGCGTCAAAGTGTCACCGCTTTCCACATCACCTTTAATTGTTAAAAGTAAATCCCGCATACTCGGATTTTCATGTCCATGGCCAACAATATCCAAAGCCTGAACGACTGGGACACCGGCATTGAGCATCGTTGCCAGTTGTCGGGAAAAAATAGCAATATCGGCTGGTGTGACTTTCTGAATTCTTTTGGTAAAAATCGACTGTGCTTTTTTCTTTATGCGGGTCACGTTAATACCTTGTTGGCGTAATTTCAGCCGTGCAGCATTTTCATCACTCGCTGCAATTTCACCCGCAGCATGGCGGCGATGCTTATCTTTACCGACCCAAGTAAAGTCGATTTCTTTTACGGGAGCTTTTTTTATTTGTGCCATTGTTGCACCTGTTAATGTTCAGTGGTGACACGATCGATTTCTTCCAAGCTAGTCACACCTAAACGTACTTTGTTTAAACCTGACGCACGTAAATCGTTAATACCTTCAAATGCCGCTTGCTCAGCGAGTTGCATCGCATTACCGCCTTGTAAAATTAGCGCACGCATTTGTTCACTCAAGGTCATCACTTGGTAAATCCCAACGCGCCCTTTATAACCGTTGCTACACGATTCACAACCGACGGCTTTAAAAAGCTTTAATTGCCCAAGCTCTTGGGGTTTAAAGCCAGCGGTTAATAAAAAATCATCGGGATAATTCGCCGGAACTTTGCAATTATCACAAAGTCGTCGTGCCAACCGTTGCGCCATAATTAACACGACAGCAGACACGATATTAAACGCCGGAATACCCATTTGCATCAGACGATTTAGCGTTTGTGGTGCGTCGTTTGTGTGCAATGTGGACAACACTAAATGTCCAGTTTGTGCGGCTTTGACGGCAATTTCAGCGGTTTCAAAATCTCGAATCTCGCCGACCATGATAATATCGGGATCTTGTCGTAAAAAGGCGCGTAATGCGGTAGCAAATGTCAGTCCCGCTTTCGGATTAACGTTGACTTGATTGATACCTTCAACCGTTATTTCGACGGGATCTTCGGCGGTAGAAATGTTACGTTCAGACGTATTGAGAATGTTCAAAGCAGTGTATAGCGATACCGTTTTACCGCTTCCCGTCGGACCGGTCACGAGTACCATGCCATAGGGTTTGTTAATTGCATCTAAAAATAATTTTTGCTGATCCGGTTCAAAGCCCAATTTTTCAATCCCTAATTGTGCATTAGTCGGATCTAAAATCCGCAATACCACTTTTTCACCAAATAACGTCGGGCAAGTATTGACCCGAAAGTCAATTGCCCGAGTTTTCGATAAAATCATTTTGATACGTCCATCTTGTGGCACACGGCGTTCCGCAATATCCATTTTCGACATCACTTTAATACGCGATACGATACGACTAGAAATGCTGGCGGGTGGCGAAGCCACTTGATGCAGCATTCCGTCAGAGCGATAACGAATACGAAACACTTTTTCATACGGTTCAAGATGAATATCAGATGCCCCCGTCTTAATCGCATCCAATAAAATTTTATTCACAAAACGCACAATAGGCGCGTCGTCTGAATCATTTGTTGCAGAGACTGCGTCACTATCATCACCAACGCTTAAATTATCCAAATCCGAATCGAGTAAATCACTCATCGACGCATCGGCAGCATCTAATAATTTGGTGATTACTTTCGTTAATTTATGCTCTTCAACTAAAATAGGTTCAGGATTTAGACGGCTACTGAATTTAATTTCATCAAAGCCCTGAAAACTACGTGGGTCAGAAATCGCTACAAATAACGATTTACCACGAACGTGTAGTGGTAAAACATGGTGTTTTTGAATGAGAGAGTTGTTTACTAATTCCAGTGGCAAATTTTTCAAGTCAATAGCATCTAAATCAAAAAAAGGTAGACCAAATTCCAGCGAAATTTTAGACGCGATAATGGTCGAATTAACAATTTTATTCGTGACTAGATAGTTAATGAGTGACACGCCTTTTTTTTGAGAATCCTGATAATGTTTTTGAGCATCCGACGCGGTTAAAAAACCTTCTTTGATGAGATTATTGATAAGGCTGTTAAATTGTAAATCGTTAGCTGTCGCCATAAGTCGCGCTCTTAAAAGCAGAATAAAATGGAAATAATGGCGAAAATTCTATCATCAATCGCCGCACGACACAGACTCTGCGTTAAAATTAGCCTAATGAAAACTTCAAATTATCTCGCTTGTCCCGAATGTGATTTATTGCTGCGAGGCGGTTCGCCTGTCGTGGGGGAAAAAGAACATTGTCCACGTTGCCATTGTTTATTACATCGCCCTCGTGCAAATAGTATTACCAGAACATTAGCGTTATCACTGACAGGGTTATTTTTATTATTCCCCGCAAATTTATTACCCATTGTCGGTATCAAAGTATTAGGAAACTCAAATGATGGCACATTATTAAGTGGTGCAGTGACGCTGTTTAACGAAGGAATGTGGGGCGTAGCGATATTGGTTTTTTTATCGAGCATTTTATTTCCATTATTGAGTATCGTGTTGTCGTTGCTAATTAGCGGACATTTGTATTTCAATCATAAAAATCACCGGTTAAGCCTTTGGCTACGTACGTTGCAACACATTGAAGAATGGGCAATGCTTGAAGTCTATTTGCTCGGTATTATCGTCGCTTGCGTGAAACTCTCTTCGATGGCGGAATTGAAATTTGGATTGGGTTTAGCAGCATTTATTTTACTTTTATTGGTGTCAGTGACATTGGCGAGTAATTTCGACAGCACTTTATTTTGGCAACGAATTGAACAGTTGAATACAGATGAAAATAAATAAAACTGCGCTGAGACAAGGCTTGTGTCGTTGTCATGATTGTGGAAAGTTAGCTCGAATTTCCACAAAGTGTATATTGTGTACTCGTTGCGGTAGTCAATTACACACTCGTTTGCCGCACAGTTTTCAACGCACGTTGGCACTATTGTTGAGTGGAGTCGCGCTGTATATTCCAGCGAATTTATTCCCGATTATGACTGTGACGCAATTAGGCGTAGGCGAACCACATACAATTTTTGGCGGCATTGTGGCGTTGATTCACAGCGATATGTTGCCGATTGCTATGTTGGTTTTAGTGGCGAGTATTTTAGTGCCATTATTAAAACTATTAGGACTGAGTTTATTGTTGCTGTGTGTGCATTATCGGTGGCAAGTAAATGCGAAACGATGGACACAGATGTATCGAATAATCTCGTTTGTGGGGCGATGGTCAATGTTGGATATTTTTATGATTTCGATTTTAGTGTCACTGGTAAATTTAGGCGGTGTGGCGCAGATTATTGCAGGTTCAGCGGCGACAGCTTTTGGCGCAGTGGTGGTCTTAACGATGTTTGCCGCGAAAAGTTTTGATCCGCGTTTGATTTGGGATGTACAAAATGACTGATTTCAACGAAATCTACGAAGCCGACGACGTAAAATTAAACAAAAAGTCCGAATTATCGTTAATTTGGTTTTTGCCATTGATTGCGGTTTTAGTAAGTGGTTGGCTGATTTACAAATCCTTTTCTGAAAAAGGCGACGTTATTACCATCAGTTTTCAAACGGCGGAAGGTTTAGAAGTTGATAAAACTAAAATCAAGTATTTAGATGTTGAAGTCGGTAAAGTCACTGCGATAAATATTAACGATGATTTGAAAACTATCGTCGTTACCGCGCAAATGAACGCTAGATCGACCGAATATTTGAAACAAAATACGTTGTTTTGGGTTGTGCGACCGCAGGTTGGTTTAGGTGGAATTTCGGGGTTAGGCACGTTACTTTCTGGCGCATACATCGAAATAAAACCCAGCTCTGGCGAACACAAACACGATTTCATCGGTTTAAATAATCCGCCGCCGTTAAAAGCTAATGCCGAAGGTAAAGAATTTATTTTAGAAACTAACAATCTCGGTTCAATGAAAACCGGTACACCAATTAACTTTCACGGTATTACGGTTGGGCAAGTGTTGACACATGAACTTTCGGCGGAAGCGGATGCGATTCGTTTGACCATTTTTATCAACAAACCTTATGACCAATTTATTCGTAAAAATACGCGCTTTTGGATTGATAGCGGCATAGATTTATCGGCAGGCGCGGATGGTTTCAAGGTTCGCACAGGACCTCTGATTTCATTATTGAGTGGTGGTATTGCGTTCCGCGCTTCGCCAGAAGATGGTATTGAAGCGATTCAACCTGAAAACACGCTTTATCCGTTATTTGATACTTATGAAGCCTCGACACAAATCACTTATACGAACACGTTGCATTATGTAATGTATTTCAATGGCTCCGTGCGTGGACTGACGGAAGGCGCACCGGTGCAATTGCGCGGTTATCCGGTTGGAAAAGTATTAAGCATCAGTTTGGAATTGGACGAAAAAACAGCGGAAATTCGGATTCCTGTCATTGTTGAATTACAGCCAGAACGTATTAAAGACGTAAATCCAGATGTGAAAATTTCCCCGCAAGAAATGGTAAAACAACTTGTTGATAAAGGTTTACGCGCTCAATTGCAAACGGGCAGTTTGCTGACTGGACAATTACTTGTTGATTTAGATTTTCATCCGAAAAGTAAACT
>JAQTOX010000136.1 GCA_028713055.1 Methylococcales bacterium
GTGTGCTCTTCCGATCTTCCGAAGAAATTCAACGCGCCATCAATCGAATCACTACTTTTCCCGTTGATGCCGAAGTTCCACAAGTAGCTATTGTCGAAGGAAAGCGGCGCGTTATTTCAATGGTATTGTATGGCGACGCGCCTGCCAAAGTTTTACACGAATTAGCCGAACAATTCCGAGATGAACTTATCCAAGACGAACATATTACTTTCGTCCAATTAGAAGGTGTGCGTCCGTTAGAAATTAGCATCAATGTCCCACAAGAAAATCTGCGACGTTATCGTTTATCACTCAACGATATTGCTCAACGAGTACGCGAAGCAAGTTTAGATTTACCCAGTGGTAGCGTTAAAACAGACATGGGTGAAATTCTTATCCGCATGAAGGAGCGTAAATTGTGGGGGCAAGAATTCGCTAACATTCCGATTATCAATAGTGCAACAGGTAGTCATGTTTTACTTGGCGACATCGCGCAAATTGACGACAGTTATCAAGACAGTAATTACTCAGCAAGTTACAACGGTAAACCTGCCGTAATGGTGCAGGTTTATCGGGTTGGTGATGAATCGCCCATTGAAATATCAAATGCAGTCAAAGCACATATTGCTCGAATTCAACCTGAATTGCCGAAAGGTATTACCGCTGATATTCGTTACGATGCGTCGGTAGATTATCAATTACGAATGGACTTTCTAATGAATGATAGTCTTGAAGGATTAGTGCTGGTCATTGTGATGTTAGGGATTTTTTTAGAATTACGACTTGCGCTGTGGGTGATGATTGGTATTCCAATTGCGTTTTGTGGCTCGTTTTTAATTCTGCCATTCCTAGGTGCGACGTTGAATATGGTGTCACTATTCGCCTTTATGATTGCGCTGGGAATTGTTGTGGATGATGCAATTGTGATTGGTGAAAACACTTATCACTATCGCCAACAAGGTATGTCGCCGATGAATGCTGCGATTCGTGGCACACAAGAAATGCTAATGCCCGTCACGTTTAGTATTTTGATAAACATCGCGACGTTTATGCCGTTGCTATTTATCCCTGGCGAAATCGGCAAACTTTTTTATGTGATTCCGCTAGTTATTATCAGCGTATTTATTATGTCTCTAGTCGAAAGTCTGTTGATTTTGCCGAACCATTTAGGGCATCTCGCGGAGAATTATCAACCACGTGGTTTATGGGCATGGATTTTTAACCATCAACAACGGTTTAGTCGAGCGTTTGTGCATTGGGTTCGTCATCGTTATGGCAACTTTTTAAACAACAGTTTGAAACATCGGTATTTAACAATTTTAATTGCGTTATTGCTGATTATTACGGTGTTTTCATTCGTATTAAGCGGTCGAATGGGCATGACGTTATTCCCAAAAACTGAAGCTGATTATGCAAATGTGATTGTGACGTTACCTTATGGAACACCGGTCGAAAAAACACAGAAAGTGGTTAATCAATTATTTGAATCTGCACAACGTGTGATTACAAAAACACCCGACGGCGATTTGTTATTGAAAGGAATGTTTGCCGAAATTGCCAAAAAAGGTAGCCATACGGCTGAAGTGAAAATTTATTTAGCCGATCCCGATGTACGCGAAAAAATTATGAGTACCGATCAATTTACCAACAAGTGGCGTGATGAAACGGGTGAACTTGTCGGCGTAGAATCTATGACGTTTGAGTCCGATTCTGGCATGGTCGGTTCAGGTAAAACAATGACAATTGAACTAAATCATCGCGATCTAAACGTCTTGCAACAAGCCAGTCATGAAATTTCTGGGACATTGCGTGGTTATTCGATGGTCAAAGATGTAGAAGAAGGATTTAGTGGGGGCAAACAACAGTTAGATTTTACTGTTTTACCCGAAGGAAAAAGTTTAGGTTTAACCGCACAAAATGTAGCTCGACAAGTCCGAAATGCCTTTTATGGTGCAGAAGTTTTGCGACAACAACGCGGACGTAATGAAGTAAAAGTCATGGTACGTTTGCCAGAATCTGAACGTGAATTCGAACAACAAGTGAACAATTTATTGATTTTCACACCGAGTGGTAAAGAAATTTCGTTGCATGATGTGGTGAAAGTGGAACGCTCACACGCTGATACAGAAATCAATCGACGTAACGGGCGACGTAATATCCAAGTCAAAGCTGACGTAATCCCGCGCAGTAAAGCGGGTGATATTACTAATGATTTGAAAATGACGGAATTACCGCGTTTGAAAGAAAAATACGCAGGTTTAGAAATTAGTTTTGAAGGACGGCAAGCCGAAATGACAGAAAATATGAACAGCTTAAAAACTAATTTTATTTTTGCGTTGTTAGTGGTTTATCTGTTACTGGCTATTCCGTTTAGAAGCTATACGTTGCCATTTATTGTAATGGTGAGTATTCCATTCAGTGTGATCGGCGCGGTTATTGGACATGCGATTATGGGTTACGACTTGAGCGTTTTAAGTTTATTTGGAATTGTGGCATTGGCAGGTGTGGTAGTGAATGACTCTCTAATTTTGATTGAACACGCAATTGTTTTGCGTGATGAATCACCAAATAAATCGGCGCAAGAAATAATTTTAACCGCTGTGACACAACGGTTTAGACAAATTGTTTTGACTACGCTAACGACGTTTGGTGGACTTGCGCCGATGATTATGGAAACATCACGTCAAGCAAAAACATTGATTCCGATGGCAATTTCAATTGGTTTCGGTAGCATTTTTGCCACACTGATTACGCTGATTTTGATTCCATCGTTGTATGTAGTGATTGATGACGTACGGCAATGGGGTAAACGTAAAAGTCCTATTTAGGAAATGGATAATTTTTATACGATTTCGAGGAAGTAAACGAGTAACAACAAGAGGGGGTTTTGACAATGGTAATTGGCGATGGACTAGGGATTCGAACCCCAGGAACCTTTCGGTTCGACGGTTTTCAAGACCGTTGCTTTCAACCGCTCAGCCAGTCCACCTGAATTACCCTGCGTATTATATCGATAAAGTCGCTTTTTGCAAGCAAAACATCAAAATTTCGATAACATTAACGTTTTTTGGAGACTTTTAACGTTTGTTTCAATTTGGTATGCTTCATCAAGTGAGAGTCAGTTAAACAACAGCTTTAGCTTGCAAATCTGCGTGATAAGACGAACGAACTAATGGCGCACTTGCAACCTGCTTAAAACCCAAAGCTTTTGCAGTTTCAGCGTAACGATCAAATTGTTCTGGGGCGACATATTCTTCAACAGCTAAATGTGATTTGCTAGGCTGTAAATACTGCCCCAACGTCAACATTGAACAGCCAACATTTAATAAATCCCTCATCACAACTTCAACTTCTTCAATCGTTTCACCAATCCCTAACATCAAACCTGATTTCATCGAAATAGTTGGTTTTGCACTGTTGAATTGTCGGAATAATTCTAACGAGCCTTGATAATCCGCACCTGGTCTGGCTTTCATATACAAACGGGGCACAGTTTCCATGTTGTGATTAAATACATCACACGGTTGCGAAGCTAAAATATCAACCGCTTTTTCAATTCGTCCACGAAAGTCGGGAACTAAAATTTCAATTTTCGTTTGGGGCGTTTTTTTACGAATTTCTTTAATGCAATCTGAAAAATGCCCTGCCCCGCCATCACGTAAATCATCACGATTCACCGACGTAATCACCACATATTTCAACGCCATTTTTTGCACAGCATCAGCAAGTTTATGCGGTTCATTGACATCGAGTGGTTGTGGTTTTCCATGTGCAACATCACAAAACGGACAGCGTCGTGTACACAAATCGCCCATAATCATAAAAGTCGCCGTGCCGTGTTTAAAACATTCAGCTAAATTCGGACAGGCGGCTTCTTCGCAAACAGTGTGCAATTTACTTTCGCGCAAAAGTTGTTTAATTCGGCTCGTTTCTTGCCCCGATGGTAATTTAATTCGTATCCATTCAGGTTTGCGTAATAGTGTTTCGGTTGGTTCGACTTTAATGGGAATACGCGCCAATTTCTCGCTGTTGCGTTGATGTGTTTCAGGTGTGGTGCGTGATGGAGCTTGGTGATTAGTCATTTAAATTTTTGATAAGGTTAGAAACAATTTTTTGTGCTACTTCAGGTGTTTTGACCATGACATCAAAATTGGCAAGTTGGGTCATTTGCAAATTAGAATAACCACACGGATTGATAAAATTAAACGGTGTTAAATCCATGTTGTTATTTAAACTCAGTCCATGATAACAGCCGTTTTTTTTGATTCGCAAACCAATCGAGCCAATTTTTTTATTTTTGACATAAACGCCACGCGCATCTGCACGCGCTTCGGCAGAAATTTTATAATCTGCAAGCGTTTGAATCATTGTATTTTCTAGGTGTGTAACAATTTGTTGGCTATTCAATTCGAGACGTTTTAAATCAAACAAAATATAAACAATCGCCTGCCCTTCCCCGTGGTACGTTACCTGCCCGCCTCTATCTGTTTGAACAACGGGAATTCTCCCGACATTTAGTAAATGTTCACGCTTACCGTTCAAACCGAGCGTATAAACAGGAAAATGCTCAACAATCCAAATTTCATCAGATGTTTCCGGCGTACGGTTTTGGGTGAAGTTTTGCATTTCGTGCCACACAGTTTCGTAGGGTTGAATACCTAATTCTCGAATTTTGAAGTGCATTACATTTTTTACATCAAGTAATAAACTTAAAACTGTGTATGTTACAACGCATACAAAACGTGCGGATGGTCAGTTAAATCCTGATAAATTGCGTCTAATTGTTTTTTGCTCGTCGCTTCAATCGTGACGGTAATCGACACATAATTTCCATCTTTGCTCGGTTTTGATTGTACTTTGTGATTATACGTGTCGGGGGCGTGACGACTGACAATTTCAACAACAGTCACATCTAAATCATTGCTGAATTTCCCCATCGCTTTAATCGCAAACTCACACGGAAATTCAAACAATGTTTCTTCTGCAATTTCTCCACTCATTTTTCACCCTCGGCGTAAGTAGTTTTATACGTTTGTAATAAATCATTCATGATGTACCAAAGCTGTCCGACTTTGCCATTCGCAACTGGTCGTCCGTCTAATTCGACCACAGGTAAAATTTCGCGTGTCGAACTGGCAAACCAAATTTCACTCGCCGTTTTCAGCGCATCAAGTGAGATAATGTCTTCAGCGCAAGAAATTTGATTTGCTGCGGCGAGTTCTAAAATTACATCGCGTGTAATGCCAGCTAAAATGAAATTACTTTTAGGTGGCGTGATTAAAACGCCATCAATTACCGCGAAAATGTTACTCGCCGAACCTTCCGTGATATAACCATCGCGTACTAAAACCGCTTCGGCGCAATCATTTTCGACCGCTTGTTGACGCAATAAAATGTTGCCGAGCAGTGTAATGGCTTTGATGTTGCAAGAACTCCACCGGTTGTCGTTCAAACTAATCGCTTTCACGCCGTTTTCTTTACCGTTGAAAGGCGCGATGTCGTTACACATCATAAAAACTGTCGGTTTAACGCCGATTGGAAACGCATGATCACGTTTTTCAGCTGCACCACGAGACACTTGAAAATAAATATATTGATCTTTGGTCGCATCGATTAACGGCAACATAATGTCGCGCCATTCGTCGCGTGAATATGGATTGTCGATGCGTGTCAATTTCAAGCTGTTTTCCAGACGTTCTAAATGTGCTTCGAAACGAAATAAGCTACCGTGATAAACAGGAATTACTTCGTAAATACCGTCGCCAAATAAAAAACCTCTGTCCATTACTGAAACATTAGCGTTCTCGACAGGCAAATACACGCCGTTTAAAAATACTTTTTTACTTTTTGTCATTAGATTTCTCCCGCATCATAAGGATGCTATCGTAAAGTCGTTGAAAGATATTGCCTTGTTCAACCGCTCGTAAAGCCACTAAATCCGCCGTCGCTACCACGTCGTTTTTCAACGTGACTTTCACCGTCCCGAGTTTCATACCTTCGGTAATTGGCGCAGTGACTTTTTTATCCACAGTGAGTTCGGCTTTCAAATCGGCGTAATGACGGCGTGGAATCGTGACGTTAAAATCTTTCGCTAAACCTAGAGGAACATTTTGAATTTCACCTTTCCAAACCCGAGCTTCAGCCAATTGTTTTTTCGCCTCATATAGTTTATGTCCTTCAAAGAAACGGAAACCGTAATTAAGCAGATTTTGGTTTTCATTTGCCCGAGCATTTGCGCTACTCGTTCCCATGACCACTGAAATTAAGCGCAGATTTTCGCGTACCGCAGAAGCGACTAAACAATAACCTGCATCATCAGTAAAGCCAGTTTTCACACCATCTACCGTTTCATCACGATCCAAAAGTTGATTTCGATTATGTTGCGTGATTTTATTGTACGTGAATTCTTTTTGTGAAAACCAACGGTAATAATCGGGAAATTCGTCGATGATGGCTTTAGTTACAATCGCTAAATCGCGTGCGCTAGTGTAGTGATTGTCGATGGGCAAACCGTTACTGTCTTGAAAATGACTGTTCAACATTCCCAAACGCGCGGCGTGTTGATTCATCATTTCTGCAAAAGTCGATTCGCTACCAGCAACATGTTCGGCTAATGCAACGCTAGCATCATTGCCTGATTGAATGATTACGCCTTTAAGTAAGTCTTCAATCGGAACTTTATCGCCGACTTCCAAAAACATCCGTGAGCCAGACGTTTGCCACGCATTTTGACTGACAGTAACTAAATCATCGAGTTTTAAATGTCCGCCGCTGATTTCACGAAATACG
>JAQTOX010000137.1 GCA_028713055.1 Methylococcales bacterium
AGAGATTTTGAAAAATGAAAATATGGGTTGATGCCGATGGTTGTCCGAAAGCGATTAAAGAAATTTTGTTTAGTGTGGCGAATCGCACGATGATAACGACGACGCTGGTTGCGAATCAAACACTGCAAATTCCACCGTCGCGCTATATCAAAATGTTGCGAGTTAATTCAGGTTACGATGTCGCGGATAATGAAATCGTCAAACAGTTAAGTGTCGGCGATTTGGTGATTACCGGTGATATTCCGTTGGCAAACGATGTGGTTGAAAAAGGCGGTCACGCCATCAATCCACGTGGCGAACTTTATACGCGCGAAAATATCAAAGAGCGTTTAAATATGCGTGATTTTATGGACATGTTACGTGGTAGTGGCATTCATACGGGTGGCGTTGCACCACAAAATGCACACGATATACAAGCCTTCGCTAACCAGTTGGACAAGTTTTTGACACAAGTTAAAAATTACACAGGCACATCGGCGTAGAAAACCTGTAAAATTCCGTTTTTTTATTTCACACGTTGGAGAACATTGTGTTTAGAGGCACAACCATACTTTCGGTACGCCGGGGCGATAAAGTTGTTATTGGTGGCGACGGACAAGTGACATTAGGAAATACAGTCATGAAAGGTAACGCTCGTAAAGTGCGTCGTTTATATCATGACAAAGTGATTGCCGGTTTTGCAGGCGCAACGTCAGATGCGTTCACATTATTTGAGCATTTTGAAGGTAAACTCGAAAAACATCGCGGCAATTTAACTCGCGCTGCTGTCGAAATGGCGAAAGATTGGCGCACCGATAGAGCGTTACGCAAATTAGAAGCTCTTTTAACTATTGCAGATTCTAAAACGTCATTGATTATTTCAGGTACAGGCGATGTCATTGAACCAGAATCAAGATTTGATTTAATGGCAATTGGTTCTGGCGGTTCATTTGCTCAAGCAGCGGCGCAAGCGTTGCTTGAAAATACCGATTTAAGTGCGCGAGAAATTGTTGAACGTGCTTTAAATATCGCTGCCGACATCTGCATTTATACCAATCACAATTTGCGTATCGAAGAACTCGATATTGAACCTAAAGAGTAAAAACATGACTGAAATGACACCTAAAGAAATCGTCAGTGAATTAGACAAACACATTATTGGTCAAGGCAGCGCGAAACGTTCGGTAGCGATTGCATTGCGGAATCGGTGGCGTAGACAACAAATTACCGGCACGTTGCACGACGAAATTACCCCGAAAAATATCCTAATGATAGGTCCAACTGGCGTAGGCAAAACCGAAATTGCACGTCGTTTAGCGAAATTAGCACATGCGCCGTTTATTAAAATTGAAGCCACGAAATTTACCGAAGTCGGTTATGTTGGGCGCGACGTGGAATCGATAATCCGTGATTTAGTCGATACCGCGGTGAACATGACACGCCAAGTTGAAATGGAAAAAATGCGGGCGCAAGCTGCCGCTGCGGCTGAAGAACGTGTGTTAGAAATTTTAATTCCACGTGCTGAAGGTTGGTCGCAGGATGATTCACCAACTGGTGATGCGACACGCGAAAAAATGCGTAAGAAATTGCGTGATGGTGAACTCAACAACAAAGAAATTGAAGTTGAAGTGCAAATGACGGCGATTGGCGTAGAGATTATGGCTCCGCCGGGCATGGAAGAAATGACTAGCCAATTGCAAGGCATGTTTCAAAGCATGGGGGCGGATAAAACACGAACCCGCAAAATGAAAGTAGATAAAGCATTGCAAGTTTTACAAGAAGAAGAAGCTGAAAAATTGGTCAATGAAGACGACATCCGTTTGCGAGCTATCGAGGCTGTAGAACAAAATGGCATCGTATTTTTAGATGAAATCGACAAAATTTGTAAACGTTCTGAACACGGTGGCGGCGGTGGCGAAGTATCCCGCGAAGGTGTGCAGCGGGATTTGTTGCCATTAGTTGAAGGCAGCACCGTCAGCACAAAATATGGCGCGATTAAAACTGACCATATTTTATTTATCGCGTCGGGCGCATTTCACGTCGCAAAACCATCGGATTTAATCCCCGAATTACAAGGACGTTTTCCGATTCGCGTGGAATTGAGCGCGTTGACAGCAGATGATTTTGTGCGAATTTTAACCGAGCCAAATGCGTCGCTAACTGAGCAATATATGGCATTGCTAGCGACGGAAGGTGTCAGTTTAACGTTTGCTGAAGATGGAATTAAACGCATTGCCGAAATGGGCTGGCAAGTAAATGAAACCACCGAAAACATTGGCGCACGTCGTTTACATACGATGTTGGAAAGATTACTTGAAGAAATTTCGTTTAATGCGCCTGATTTAGACGATAAAAAAATCGTAGTCGATGCCGCTTATGTGAATAAATATCTAGGCGAATTAGTCAAAGACGAAGATTTAAGTAGATATATCTTGTAATTCCAACATCCTCCACGCCCTAAAGATAACGTTGACCACGTCGACGTTATCGTTCTAACCACCACGATTTCGACAGTAATAGCCGATTCTTGCGTTGAATGTTTGAATGTGTATAATGAAAAAAACATAAGTGTAGTAGTGACTTACGTTTTAATTTCAGCTTGGGAATTTCGAAAGTAATTTTGTTTCGCTCAGAATAGCGAGGCTTTTTGTTCACTTTGAAAGCACAAAATGTTTGTAAAAATGATTGATTAAACGGCACTGGATTGGCACCACGAGTGATAATCCCATGCTAATCCTAATAAAAGTACCGCGACGTGATCCGCCGCTAGGAGTTTTAAGTCATGAATAATCAACAACACATGCCAATTACGGCTATTTCCCCTCATCTTTTTGAAGAATCAAATAACGACGGTCATCATTGTTTAGTAATGACACACGTTTACTGGACAACAAAATTACGTTTCGCTATTTTCAATAACGAAATACTCGATGTCGAAACTATATCAAAAGATAACTGCTGCGGTCTGGGTGAGTGGCTACATGTCAAACACGCCCATTTGAAAATGGGTAATCATTTTAGTTATCACGATTGCGTAGCGAAACACGCCGCATTTCACATTGAAGCAGGCAAAATTGCCACACTCATCAATTCAAAAAAATATGAGGATGCACGGCAGTTATTTGACTGCACATCCCAGTTTGATTATGCCTATAACAATGCCGCTACAGCATTTATTCGCTTGAAACAAGAAATAGACATCATCTCCGCTCAAAAAACTTCCATTGTTACCCTCAAAAAAACCGCACGAAGAATTGGCTTAGAAACGCCACAGATTTTACATTTTCAATTTCCAATTAGTTTGTGATTTGATTAGCTGCACGGGATCTGCACTACGAGTCATTCCGTGCTAATCCCAAAAAATATCGCGACACGATTTGCCGCGAGGAGTTTTACCTTATGAATAATCAACAAGAATTACCGGTGGTGGCTATTTTTTCTGACCCGTTTGAACCGATTGCCGATTCCCATCTTTGTTTGCTCAAACATCACGATTTGTATGATAGCCATCACGACTGGGTCAGCACTTTCCGCGCCGCTATCTCGAACAAAGAAAAGCTCGATGTGGCAGAAATTTCTAAAGACAATGGTTGTGAATTGGGTCAATGGTTGTATAGCGATGATGTTCGTCCCTACGTGGGTCATTTACCGCGTTACCGAGATTGTATGATGACACACGCTACGTTTCATCGTGAAGCGGCGAAAGTGGCGAAACTCATCAATGCTAGAAAGTATGATGATGCGCTTCGGTTATTAAATCATGCGTCAAGTTTTAACCACGCCTCTAATGCTGTTCTTTCGGCTATTTTTCCAAGTACGTTCGATCCGCTTATCGACGGTCATCTTTACTTGGTCTCGAGTCACGCCTACTGGGAAACAAAATTCCATATCGCAATGACCAGTGGCAATCTGCTTGATGTGACGATTATTTCTAAAGATGATTGCTGTCATTTAGGTAAATGGTTGAATAGCCATCAAGCACGTTCTTACATTGGTCATTTGCAAAATCACAATGATTGCATTGTAAAACACGCGGCATTTCATCGTGAAGCAGGCAAAATAGCAGAAGTTATCAATGCTAATAAATATGAAAACGCGCACCAAATGTTTGACCATGCGTCGTCATTCTATCGTGCATCTACGGCTCTTGTTTCGGCAATTATGCGAGTAAAAATAAAAACCGGCATACCATCAAAAACGGTTCAAACGGTTAAACCTGTACCAGGTTCTTGCGCTCTCGTTTTAGGATAGTAGTGATGTGTATTCGATACGCTCAATTTTAATTGAGAGCATCGTTTTTTAGTTTCGTTTTTGTTGGTCGATAGCGTTACCACATTTTGTCACACTCCAAAACTATAATATGGGTCACTAAAAAGTTTTAACTCAAACACAAATAAACTTAGGAGCAATCCATCATGAATACGACAGAAACTAATTTAAATGCGTGGCGGGATTTTACGGCTGGTGAATGGCAACAAGGTGTGGCGGTTCGTGACTTTATTCAAAAAAATTATACGCCTTACCTCGGCAATGATAGTTTTCTTGCCAGCGCGACAAACCGTACACAACAATTGTGGGAAAAACTGACAGTTTTATTACAAGAAGAGCGAATCAAAGGCGTGTTAGATGTTTCAGCGGATATTGGAACGTCTATCGTCGCTCACGATGCGGGTTATATCGACCAAAATTTAGAAATAATCGTTGGTTTGCAAACAGACGCGCCACTGAAACGCGCCATTGTGCCAAATGGCGGTTTGCGAATGGTGCAAGCGGGGTTAGAAGCTTACGGTTTTCAGCTAGATCCGACTGTAGAAAAGGCATTCAGCCTGTATCGCAAAGACCACAATCAAGGCGTATTTGATATTTACAGTCCAGATATTCTTGCGTGCCGTAAAAGTGGCATTATCACTGGTTTACCTGATGCTTACGGACGCGGACGCATCATTGGTGACTATCGTCGCGTGGCACTTTATGGCGTGGATTTTCTCATTAAAGACAAAAAACGTGAAAAATCTGAATTGGATAACGTCGCATTCAGTGAAGACGTATTGCGAACACGCGAAGAACTGTCAGAACAAATCAAAGCCTTAAACGAACTTAAACAAATGGCGGCAAAATACGGTTTCGACATCGGTTGTCCCGCCACGACAGCAAAAGAAGCGGTGCAATGGACGTATTTTGGTTATCTCGCAGCGATTAAAGAACAAAACGGCGCAGCGATGTCGATTGGACGTATTTCGTCATTCTTAGATATTTACTTCGAGCGTGACATTCGTGAAGGAAATTTAGACGAATCTGCCGCGCAAGAATTGATTGACGATTTGGTGATGAAACTTCGCATTGTGCGTTTTTTGCGAACACCAGAATATGATCAACTTTTTTCTGGTGATCCAGCGTGGGTCACAGAATCTATCGGTGGTATGAGCGAAGATGAACGTCCGTTAGTCACAAAAAACAGTTTCCGTTTCTTACACACGTTATACAACCTCGGTGCTGCGCCAGAACCTAATTTAACCGTATTGTGGTCAATGGCTCTGCCGCAAGGTTTCAAAGATTTTTGTGCAAAGGTTTCTATCGAAACCAGTGCCATTCAATATGAATCCGACGATTTGATGCGTGAACATTGGGGCGACGATTATGCAATTGCGTGTTGTGTGTCTGCGATGCGCGTCGGTAAACAAATGCAGTTTTTTGGCGCACGCTGCAACCTTGCTAAAACTATGCTTTATGCGATTAACGGTGGCGTAGACGAAAAAATGGGAATCAAAGTTGCGAACGGTTTTGAGCCGATTACTTCCGAATATTTGGACTACGATGAAGTCGTGGAAAAATTAGACCACATGATGGATTGGCTCGCGACGACGTACATCAAAGCCTTGAACGGCATTCATTATATGCACGACAAATACCATTACGAACGCATTGAAATGGCGTTACATGACCGTGACATTTTACGCACGATGGCTTGTGGCATCGCTGGATTATCGGTAGCTGCTGATTCGTTGTCTGCCATTAAATACGCCAAAGTAAAAGTGGTTCGTAATGAAGCTGGGATTGCTACCGACTTTGAAATTGAAGGCGACTATCCAGCTTACGGTAATAACGATGATCGTGTCGATCAAATTGCCGTGTGGTTGGTCGAAACGTTCATGAATAAAATTCGTCAACACAAAACTTACCGTGATAGCGTACCAACACAATCGGTGCTAACGATTACATCGAATGTGGTGTACGGCAAAAAGACTGGCAACACGCCCGATGGTCGTCGTTCCGGTGAACCATTTGCACCGGGTGCAAATCCGATGAATGGACGTGACACGAATGGCTTTGTAGCTTCTGCTGCATCGGTTGCTAAACTACCTTATCTTGCCGCACTAGATGGTATTTCGTGGACAGCGACTTCAACGCCCGATTCACTGGGTCACACGTTGTCAGATCGCGTGGATAATTTGTCGCATTGTCTCGATGGTTTCTGTTCGGCACACGGTTTTCACGTCAATGTGAACGTGCTGAACAAAGACACGTTGCTCGATGCAATGGAACATCCTGAAAAATATCCACAACTCACTATTCGTGTGTCGGGCTATGCAGTGAATTTTATTAAATTAACGCATGAGCAACAGCTTGATGTGATTAACCGCACGTTCCATATTCACTGTTAATTTATGACACACGATAAGCCGTTAGGCATTATTTCACCCGCCTGTATCGATGAACACGGTAAACTTTCGGGTTTTGTTCATTCGTTTGATACAGGCTGCGCGGTTGATGGTCCAGGTATGCGTTGCG
>JAQTOX010000018.1 GCA_028713055.1 Methylococcales bacterium
AAGTCGTACCAGTAACAGTTGCTTCAGTTGGCGTACCTGTGCCTATTACAACAGACACAGTAGAACCTTCCTCTGTTGTACCCGTCACAACCACTTCAGCGGCGGCTTCAGTTGCATCGATAATGTCATTTACAGCAACGGCATCAATCACTGGTGCGTCAGGTGCGATGTTATCTAACTTAACAGTCACTTCTTTCGTTGCTGCAGCCCCTACGTTACCCGCTGCATCAGTCGCTGTCGCATCAATCGTCAATGCACCCTCAACAATGAGGTCAGCAGGTAAAACATAAGACCATGTACCATCTTCCGCGACCGTTGCTTCGGCTGCTGTTCCACCGTTCACTACCACAGAAACGCTAGCACCGACTTCAGTCGTACCCGTTACCGTCACACCAGCATCTTTTTCGGCAGCATCGATAATGTCATCTGTTGCTACTGCATCAATTACGGGTACATCCGGCGCCGTTGTATCTAATGCCACCTTCACTTCTTTCGTTGCCGCAGCCCCTACGTTACCCGCTGCATCAGTCGCTGTTGCATCAATCGTCAATGCACCCTCAACAATGAGGTCAGCAGGTAAAACATAAGACCATGTGCCATCTTCCGCTACCGATGCTTCGGCTGCTGTTCCGCCGTTCACTACCACAGAAACGCTAGAACCAATTTCAGTCGTACCTGTTACAGTCACGTCGCTTGCTGCTTCAGTAGCATCGATAATGTCATCTGTTGCTACTGCATCAATTACAGGTACATCCGGTGCCGTTGTATCTAATGCCACCTTCACTTCTTTCGTTGCCGAAGCCCCTACGTTACCCGCTGCATCAGTCGCTGTTGCATCAATCGTCAATGCACCCTCAACAATGAGGTCAGCAGGTAAAACATAAGACCATGTACCATCTTCCGCGACCGTTGCTTCGGCTGCTGTTCCACCGTTCACTACTACAGAAACGCTAGCACCGACTTCTGTCGTACCCGTTATCGTCACACCAGCATCTTTTTCAGTAGCATCGATAATGTCATC
Organism: Methylococcales bacterium; assembly: GCA_028713055.1. Lineage (GTDB taxonomy): Bacteria > Pseudomonadota > Gammaproteobacteria > Methylococcales > Methylomonadaceae > UBA10906. The sequence continues at coordinate 1,022 of JAQTOX010000018.1, forward strand.
TGTTGCTACTGCATCAATCACTGGTGCATCAGGCGCGATGTTATCCAATTTAACAGTCACATAATCCGCCGCCGGGACACTCGACACCCCAGCCGCATCAGTAGCCGTCGCCTCAATCGCCAACGCACCGTCGACAATAATGTCGGCAGGCAAAACGTAAGACCACGTGCCATCTCCAGCTACGGTTGCTTCTGCAGCCTCGCCACCATTCACCACAATAGAAACGGTAGAACCGATTTCAGTTGTACCGGTTACAGTCACACCAGCATCTTTTTCAGCAGCATCGATAATGTCATCCGTTGCAACAGCATCAATCACTGGTGCAGCAGGTGGTACGATGGGTAATGGCAAATTAAACACAGCCAAATCACTAACGTTCCCTGCTTTGTCAACGGCAGTTGCAGTGACATCGGCTACCTTAACGATAGCTAAACCACCTGCATCATGACCAATGGTATATAAATCTTCATCTTTAACTGTATATTCCCATGCGCCTGTTTTTGAATCTGGTGTGATGTCGGTAGGAACAACGTTTCTCGCACCGAAGGTCAAATGAACAACCGCGTCAGTCGCATCAGCTAAATCGACCGTACCCGTCAATATAGTCCCCGCTTCAACAACATCTTGACCTTCCGTGAAAACAGGTGCAGCAGGCGCAATGGTATCAGGCACGTTAACATCACGAAGTTGTGCTGGTGTTTCATTACCTGCCGCATCCGCCGCAACAATGCTCAAACTTAAAACGTTATCAACACCAGCCGTGCTGTAGTTCTCTTCTGTTAAGTCATAAGCCCATCTACCGCTCTTGTCGGCAACTGTCTCTCCGACAGAGCCATCTTCAAAGGTAATGGCAACATTCGCATCGGCTTCAGTCAAACCCGTAATTGCTACACCTTCTTCTTTTTCAGCTTTGCTAATCTCACCATTACGTGTAACGCTATCAACGACCAACACATTTGGTGCCGTGGTGTCTTCCAACACGATAGCAATAGTTGAAGCTGTGCTAGGATTACCAGCAGCATCAGTTTCAACGGCAGAAATTAACTGTGTGCCATGTCCTGAAATATAATTTTCAGGTTGTAAGGTGTAAGACCAATCACCATTTGCGTCAACAGTAACAGGAACCGATGTACCAATTTGATTAACAATCGCAACAGGAGCTGCACTAGTCAAAGTAGGTTCTTCAGTTGAACCAGTTGTATCTGTCGAACCAGTTGTATCTGTCGAACCAGTTGTATCTGTTGAACCATCAGTTGTACCGGTTGAAACGGGTTCAACCGACCCTTCAGTTAAAGTTGCAAAGTCGCTTGCGTCCGTAGGTGATACAGCAGATGTGAGTAGCGCAGCCGGCAATACGAATATTGCACCATCGCTCCTTACTGCACTGTCAAAGGTCAATGTTGCTGTCGCAGGATCATTAACATTAGCAGTTAAAGTGGCGTCGACATTTGTACCGTCAGCCAACGCGATAGGAACTGTGCCGTCAACGAAAGTATCGTCTGTTACCGTAACATCAACAGTGTTTGTGAAACCAATAGAGGCACCGGTATCGTCAAATTTTTCGACAGCAGTAATAGGTGAATAAGTAATGGTTGAAATTTCTGCCGCAGCTGGTGGAGTCACAACTGTTTCACTACCATCCGTACCAAAAGTTAAGGTAATCGTTGAACCCGCTTCACCTTTGCCAGAAATCGTAACACCGGCTTCTCTTTCTTGGTCGCTGATGTTGTTATCACCGCCATTAACTGCAAATTCTCCAACAACTGGAGCTTCGACATCAACTTTGAATTCTGCTGTTGCAGGAAGACTAGGATTACCTGCTTCGTCTGTAACCGTCGCAGTCAACGTAGCAATGTTTGAATAGTCGGCATCTTCTAACGGATATTCCCATGCGCCAGAGCTATCAGCAGTTACAGATTTCGTTGAACCATCTGCAAACGTTAATGTAACTTCTGCATCTGCCATAGGAACGCCTTGATCTACAGCAGTACCTTTGATTGTTACGCCCGCTTCTTTGTCTGCAAGATTAATAACATTCGTGTCACTGAATGGTTCAATAACCGGTGCATCTGGCGCAGTGGTATCAGTCAATGTCATCGTTTCTGTTTGTTGACCGCTCACATTGCCAGCCGCATCTGTTGCAGTTGCAGATACTTCATAGTCGCCATGAACCAAACCTGTTGCAGTGTAAGACCAAACACCGTCAACAATCTCAACTTTGGAATCAACAACAGTTCCGTTGATAGATAACTGAACAGTTGAACCATTTTCGCCTGTACCTGTAATGGTAACGCCGTCAGCGTTATCTTGATCAGTCACAATGCCACTTTCACCGATCGTGTCAATTGTTGGATCTGTTGGAGCAACTGTGTCTTTAGAAGTTAAAGAGACTGTGCTATTACGCTCTACAAATTCCACACGATTTTTAAATGCCACAGTAGGTAAATTAACCTGGATATTTTCAAAATCATTGGCAGCCACAGCATCGCCAGTGAAAGTCAAGGTGGCTTCCGTTGGACTGGTGACCTCTAGTTTGTAGTCAGTAATGCCAGCAGGAACTTGAACAAATTTAGTTAAATCTAAACCGACCTTAACGAACTCAACATCTTTTAATGTCAATGTAATCGCTTGATTGCTAAAGCCATCTTGTTCAGCGTCATTGAATTTATTGTCGGCTAAATTTTCACCATTTGCTGACCAGGCCAAAGTTGGCGAAATAAAGGTGACATCAAACGCTGCTGCTGACTGCCCCTCATTCGCACCATTTGGAGCTTGACCATGCGTGAAAATGTCAGCTTCGTGACCTTTGAAATCAATAGCTAATTTATCAGCAATGGCTTCGTCAGTTGCCGTACCAGACACAGTCAATGTTGCATGATGCTCATCGGTAACCACTAATGTTGTTGTTAACCCATTGAATTCTTTATCTAAACCAACATCAGCAGTAATGTCGCCGATTTTGGCAAACGTTTCATCGGTTAATGTTAAGATAATTTCGCCATTAACTTCGCTATTGTTTTTAGAACTTTCTGTGAAGCCTGTTTTATCGGCAGTTAATTTCGCACCGTCATCAAAGCTAACAGTGAAAGTTTTTTCTGCTAATTCAGGTGGAAGAGTTTCTAACGCATTGCCATTATCATCCGTGAAATACGTTGGCACGAAAGCTACTTTAATGTCTGTGCTATCAATTTTTTCGTTAGCGATAGCTGCTTTATCAAAACTCAATGTTGCACTTTTTAAGTCATCAGAAACATCTAACTTCGCTGTTAAACCATTTGGGAGACCAGATACCGCGTTTTCAAGTACATCATCAGCATTAGCAGTGCTGTTTAAATCGGCACCTTTTAAACCATTGAAGAATTGGACACCTTGGGGCAATGTTAAAGTAACTGTATCGGTAATCGAACCGTTATTGGCATTATCTTCTTTAACTCCATCCGCTGACCAACCTACTGGTGCAAGCGAAACAGTCGCTTCATGACTCGCTGCTACGCTCACGTTACCAGCTGCGTCGGTAGCGGTTGCCTCAATTTTCAATGCACCATCAACAATTGCGTCTGCTGGTAAAGCATAAGACCAAGTGCCATCTTCAGCCACTGTTGCTTCTGCCGCTTCACCACCATTCACTACAACGGAAACAGTAGAACCGACTTCAGTTGTACCCGTAACAGTTACACCTGCATCTTTTTCAGTTGCAGTGATCTTGTCATCAGCAGCAACGGCATCAATCACAGGTGCATCAGGAGCTGTAGTATCAGGAGGTGTTAAAGTAACAGTAGCTTCTTTCGCAGTTGGGTCACTTGATGTACCTGCTGCATCGGCGGCAGTTGCCGAAACTGTTAATGAACCGTCTACAATGACATCAGCAGGTAAAACGTAAGACCACGTGCCATCTTCAGCCACTGTTGCTTCCGCAGGTTCACCGCCATTTACGATAACAGAAACCGTAGTGCCTACTTCGGTTGTACCGGTAACGGTCACGCCACTTGCAGCTTCAGTCGCATCGATAACGTCATCCGTCGCAACAACATCAATCATTGGTGCGGCAGGAGGTGCAACTTTCAAAGTAACTGTTTTATCCTCAGTTGGGTCGCTTGGCGTACCTGCTGCATCGGTGGCAGTTGCCGAAATTGTTAATGAATCACCTACAATGATATCGGCAGGTAAAACATAAGACCAAGTACCATCAGCAGCCACTGTTGCTTCTGCCGCTTCACCACCATTCACGATGACAGAAACCTTAGTACCCACCTCGGTTGTACCGGTTACGGTTACACCGCTTGCCGCTTCAGCCGTATCGATAATGTCATCACCAGCAACTACGTCAATTACAGGTACTGCAACCGCAGCAGAAACTGTAACAGGTACTGTCGCATTAACATTGTCAGGCTGTGCACTTGAATCGAATGCCTCTGGCGGTAAAGTTACATCAAGTGTTCCCGCTGCAATCAATGTGTCAATATTGTCGCCATAAAATGTCAACGTTGCTGTTGTCGGACTCTCGGCAGTCAAATCTGCTAATAATCCATTGCCTAAATCTATCGCTGTTTGATCGCCATAAAAAGTATCACCAGATAATGTTGCTACGGATGTGTACGATCCGTCTGCTGTTTTTGTAATCGGGGAGTAAGTTATGTTAGCCATTTTTAAAATCCTAATTTAAGGTAATTGTGAGGTTAAATGTTACTGGAAAAATCTGACAAGGTCGTGACTTGTTACGGCACAATGCTAAACATCCCACCCCTATTTGTCAAACTCGTTTGCAGTAAAATACTAAAAATTTACAGTAATACATGAGATATGTGAACTACATCACAGTTTTTAGTACAATAACACCGTTGGTGACTTGTATCATGCTATTCACATTCAGTATCTTGAAATCATAAAAATGATATTGCTAGACTTCAGATTAAAATTTGCTCTAAAACGAACTTGCTACCAAAATATCCCAACAATAAAAGCAAAAAACCCGCCAATATCCAATTTACCGCAACGCGCCCCCGCCAACCATAACGTTGTCTCCCTGCCAGAATAGCGCAAAAAATTGCCCACGCTAATAGCGATAACACCGTTTTATGTGCCAAATGTTGAGCAAATAAATCGTGTAAAAATAAAAAGCCCGTTCCCAACGACACTGTCAATGCCAGCACACCTGTGGTGATCATTTGAAATAACAATTTTTCCATCGTTTGCAACGAGGGTAATAGCAAAATAAATCGGGTAGGCGGATGACGTTTTAATTGGTTATTTTGAATCGCTAGTAACACAGATTGTAACGCTGCAATCATCAACAAACTAAATGCCACCATCGAAGTTAAAATATGCACCGCCATCGCACCAGTATGCACTGGCAATAAATGAGGTAGTGGATCGAGAATTGCGTCTAATCCTAAAATAATCGCGGCGAGCGGAAATAATACCAGACCCAATTTTTCAACAGGCTTAGAGATTGCCGTCAATAATAAAACTAACACTACACCTAATATATTGAGAGATGCCACACTCAACACACTAAAACTAAACCCATTTTGTTGTTGACAAAGTAAACCAATATATAGAGTGTGTAACATCGCTGCTAACCATGCAAATAACAACGAAGTACGCGACATTGTTCGTTTATGTAACTGCCATATTAACCATCCCGTGTTGATGCCATAAGCTAACATCGAACTAATTGCAATAAATTTCACCATAACCAATCTCAATTTTTGTTAATGTCACACGCCTTTTAGACTGCGCCTTTTGCCATATTTAGCGTTGTGTTACTATAGCACCGAACGTTGGGCTGGCAGTATTTGTCGGCTCTTTTTTATTGATAGCGATATTCATTTTTCGAGTCACATTATGTTTGATAATTTAACCGAACGCTTAAATAGCACCCTCAAAAAACTTAAAGGACAATCACGTCTCACAGAAAGTAACATTAAAGATACGTTGCAAGAAGTGCGTATTGCCTTATTAGAAGCTGATGTTGCATTACCCGTTGTCACTAATTTTTTAGAAAACTTAAAAATCAGCGCATTAGGACAAGAGGTTCAAAATAGCTTAACGCCAGGGCAATCGATGATTAAATTGGTGCAAGCCGAACTCATCAAAGTCATGGGTGATAAAAACGAAAGTTTGAATCTAAATGCCCAACCCCCTGCAATTATTTTAATGGCTGGCTTACAAGGCGCAGGTAAAACGACGACCGTGGCGAAATTGGGACGTTGGTTACAAGAAAATAACAAGAAAAAAGTTGGCGTAGTCAGTGCCGACGTGTACCGTCCCGCAGCAATCAAACAATTAGAAATGTTGGCGAAAGAAGTCGATTTAGTTTTTTTCGATAGCGATATTACTCAAAAACCAATTGATATTGCGCTTAACGCAATTGATGCCGCAAAACGCAAATTTTTAGATGTGATTATTGTCGATACTGCTGGACGGTTGCATATTGACGATGAAATGATGGGTGAAATTAAAGCATTGCACGCGGCGATTAAACCGGTCGAAACGTTGTTCGTGGTCGATAGTATGACGGGACAAGATGCGGCAAATACGGCGAAAGCGTTTAACGATGCCCTTCCTTTGACAGGGATTATTTTGACCAAAGCCGATGGTGATGCTCGTGGTGGTGCGGCTTTGTCGATTAGGCAAATTACTGGCAAACCGATTAAGTTTATCGGAATGGGTGAAAAAACTAATGCGTTAGAACCGTTTCATCCGGATCGGATGGCTTCGCGAATTTTAGACATGGGCGACATGCTCAGTTTAATTGAGCAAATTGAACAATCTGTTGATAAAGAAAAAGCTGAAAAGTTAGTTCAAAAAATCAAAAAAGGTAAAGGGTTTGATTTAGAAGATTTTCGTGAACAACTCATTGAAATGCAAAATATGGGGGGTATTGGCTCATTGATGGATAAAATGCCAGGCATGAATGCGATGCCGTCAGAAGTAAAAGAAAAAATGAATGAAAAATTACTGGCGCGGCAAATTGGGGTCATCAATTCGATGACAATGCAAGAACGACATTTTCCTGATTTAATCAAAGGCAATCGTAAAAAACGGATTGCGGATGGTTGTGGACAAGAGTTAAGCGACGTGAATCGAATGCTAAAGCAATTTATCATGATGCAGAAAATGATGAAGAAATTGAAATCCGGTAATATGACCAACATGGTACGCGGTATGAAGAGTCAAATGCGTGGCTTACGTCGTTAGGTTTTATGTTTTATGTTGTTTTATCAAGAAAAATGCGTAGAATAGCACGATTTATTTTAGCAATTATTTTAAGGATATGAGATGGTAACTATTCGTCTTTCTAGAGGTGGTTCAAAAAACCGCCCATTTTATCAAATCGTAGTCACAGACAGCCGCAACAGTCGTGATGGTCGCTATATTGAACGTATTGGATTTTTCAACCCGTTGGCGCGTGGGAACGAAGAACGTTTACGTTTAGACAATGAACGTGTCAGTCATTGGAAAGCAAACGGCGCACAGCCTTCAGAACGCGTTGCGAAGTTGATTAGAGATTCTTTAAAAGCAGCAGCGTAATTCATTGAGTCAAGAAAAACAGCTACACGTCGGAAAAATTTCCGGTGTTTTTGGGATCAAAGGTTGGTTGAAAATTTTTTCATTCACCACACAACGCGAAGATATTTTGAAGTATTCGCCGTGGTTATTGAAAAAAAATAATGCTACGCAAACGGTTGAAGTGCTTACTGGGCAATTGCAAAGCAAAGGTGTAGTCGCACAATTAAAAGGTATAGCTGATCGAAATGATGCGGAAGCGTTAATTGGTTGGGATATTTTTATCGATTATGCAAAATTGCCACCATTGAGACCAGATGAATACTATTGGTTAGATTTAATTGGTATAGAAGTTGAGAACACTGACGGTGTGGTGTTAGGTCTCATTGAGAGTATCCTGGAAACTGGCGCGAACGATGTTTTGATTGTACAAGGTAGTGAGCGTCAACATGCGATTCCATTTATCCAACAGCAAACCGTGTTAATGATTGATTTACCCGCAAGGAAAATGCGTGTTGATTGGGATGCCGATTTTTAAATGCGTTTTGATGTCATCACATTGTTTCCCGAAATGGTGAAGCAATCAGCAGAAGTTGGAGTCACAGGGAAAGCAATTAAAAATACGATTGTGACACTAAACGTTTGGAATCCACGAGATTACACACACGATCGTCATAAAACCGTTGATGATCGTCCTTTTGGTGGTGGTCAAGGGATGGTTATGAAATACCAGCCATTGCATGACGCTGTGAGTTCAGCGAAAAGCGGGGCGGTGAATACATGTAAAGTGGTGTATTTAAGTCCGCAAGGCAAACCACTGACCCAAGCATTACTCAATGAAGCAAGTCAATTATCCCAGTTGATTTTAGTTGCTGGTCGTTATGAAGGTGTAGATGAGCGATTTATCCAACATGACTGTGACGAAGAATGGTCACTTGGCGATTATGTTATTAGTGGCGGAGAACTTGCAGCGTTGGTTGTCATTGATGCAATTACACGTTTGTTACCCGATGTGTTAGGCAATGCTCAATCGGCGCAAGAAGATTCACATAGTGATGGTTTGCTGGATTATCCACAATTTACGCGCCCCGAAATGATTGACAACACAAATAGTGTCCCAGACGTGTTATTGAGTGGTAACCATGCTGAGATTGAACGTTGGCGAATGAAACAATCATTAGGGCGAACGTGGCAGAAACGCCCCGATTTGTTACAAAAGAAAACATTAAGTGCCGAGCAAGAATGCTTATTGGCGCAATTTAAAGTTGAAGTGGACTAAGGTGTAGAGAAAATGAACATTATTGATGTATTAGAACAAGCACAAATGAAACAAATTCCTGATTTTAAATCGGGCGATACCGTCGTTGTACAAGTTCGTGTTAAAGAAGGTGAACGTGAACGTATTCAGGCATTTGAAGGTGTTGTGATTGCGATGCGTAATCGTGGATTAAATTCTGCGTTCACTGTGCGGAAAATTTCACATGGCACAGGTGTTGAACGTGTTTTCCAAACACATAGCAACATTATCAGCGAAATTATTGTTAAACGTCGTGGTGCAGTTCGTCGTGCTAAATTGTATTACTTACGCGATTTGACTGGTAGAAAAGCGCGTATCAAAGAAAAATTGTCGTAAGTTTTTTGACAAGTCGTGATTGGAAAAAGGCAGCGATAAGCTGCCTTTTTTATTGGTAACAAATGATAATGACCCTAATATCCGAAAATCTCATCGATCAATTTTTAGATGCCGTTTGGGTTGAACAAGGTTTGAGTAAAAACACACTTTCTGCTTACCGTAGCGATTTAAAAATTTTTAGTACGTGGTTGAAAAAGGATTTGCTGACGGTTGCGCCTGAAAATGTCACTGAATTTTTAGCGAACCGTTATCACGTCGGTATGTCTAGTCGCACAACAGCACGTATTTTATCGAGTTTGCGTCGCTTTTACGGTTATTTTTTGCGCGAAAGTGTGATTGCTATTGACCCGACGGCACTGATTGCTGCGCCACGAACCGTTCGAATTCCGCCCCAATCATTAACCGAAAACGACGTTGAATTATTACTCGCAGCACCACAAATCGCAGTGCCGCGTGGACAACGTGATAAAGCGATGCTCGAAATGCTATATGCAACCGGTTTGCGCGTTTCTGAATTGGTCGATTTAAAATTTGAGCAACTTAATTTACGTCAAGGCGTAGTACACATCGTTGGTAAAGGTGGACGTGAACGTTTAGTGCCAGTTGGCGAAGAAGCGTTAGATTGCCTTGAAACGTATCTAAATAATGGGCGCGTTTTGTTATTGAGTGGTCGACAAAGCGATTATATTTTCGTGACCCATCGTGGCAGTAACATGACGCGCCAAGCCTTTTGGCACATTATCAAACGTTATGCGTTCCATGCCGAAATTATCAAACCATTATCACCACACACTTTGCGTCACGCCTTTGCAACACATTTACTTAATCACGGCGCAGATTTGCGCGTGGTTCAATTATTACTTGGTCACGTCGATTTATCGACTACACAAATTTATACCCACGTTGCCCGCGAACGTTTACAAACGTTACATGCTCAATTTCATCCACGAGGTTAATTTTTATGACACAAAATATTCATCCTTCTGCATACATTTCCCCCGATGCCAAAATTGGCGATAACGTAACCATTGGCGCATTTGCTGTGATTGAAAATAGCGTTGAAATCGGTGCAAATTGCATCATTCAAGCCCACGCTGTTATTCAACCGTTCACCAAAATGGGGAGTGGCAATATCGTTCATCCCCACGTCGTGTTAGGCGATTTGCCACAAGATATTCATTTCAAACCTGAAACCGTAACGTGGCTAGAAATTGGGGATAATAATACCTTTCGTGAAGGCTTCACCGCGCATCGCGCCACAAAAGAAAATACGGCGACACGCATTGGTTCGGACTGTTATTTCATGAATAACAGCCACGTCGCGCATGATTGCAGCGTTGGAAATAAAACAATTTTCGCCAACAACGTCGCCATCGGTGGTCACGTCGAAATTGGCAATAATGTCTTTATGGGTGGCGCAGTCGTCGTGCATCAATTTTGCCGTGTGGGTTCTTATGCAATCGTACAAGGCACAACTGGCTTAAATATGGACGTAATTCCATTTACGTTAATCGGTGGAAGACCTGCACGCCATTACAGATTAAACAGCGTTGGTTTGCGCCGTGCGGGTATTATGGGCGAACGTTATGATGTATTGTCGAAAGCCTTTCGTTTATTAAGGACGCGCCAATCACTCGCTGATTTACCCGAAACTGAAGAACTCAAACAATTAAAAGATTGGCTCGCTGTAAAATCTAAACGTGGGACGCATGGTTTTGTAGAAGTTTCATCGTAACTGGGATTTTCATGCCAGTCATTCAAACTTATCTTCAAGATGTTGCCGCTCACACAAAGCAGGGAAATGCCACGGAACACACGCATCGCCCTGCCCTACAAAATTTGTTAAATGCGCTGTTGCCGACTTATCACGTCACCAACGAGCCTCGCCGAATTGCTTGCGGTGCGCCTGATTTTGAAATCGCAAAAGGTGTTGAACCGATTGGGCATATTGAAGCTAAAGACATTGGCATAAGTTTGGACAAAACGCAAAAGTCTGAACAATTAGTGCGTTATTTAGCGTCGTTGAATAATCTGCTTTTAACTGATTATTTAGAATTTCGTTGGTTTGTGAATGGCGATTACAACGCCGACATGACTGTGAAACTTGCGGATGTTTTGAAAAATGGCGAATTAAAACCATATCCAGAAGAATTTGAACGTTTTGAAACATTGTTAAAAACGTTCGTCGAAACGCAAATTATCATGCTCAAAAGTCCTGAAGAACTCGCTAAAAAAATGGCGCACATTGCCCGTTTGATGAATGATGTTTTACTCAAAGCGTATGAACAAGAAGGCGAAGACGGCAAATTACACAATCAATTAAAAAGTTTTCGTGAGGTCTTAATCGACACACTTTCAGTCGTTGAATTTGTCGACATGGTCGCGCAAACAATTTGTTACGGGTTATTTGCAGCGAAATGCAGCGCAGTTGACGCGCCATTTTCACGTTTAACCGCTGTTTCATTTGTTCCAAAAACAAATCCTTTTTTACGGCAATTTTTTAATCAACTAGCAGGCATCGATTTAGACGAGCGGCTAGTTTGGATGGTTGAACATTTAGTTGCCGTTTTGAATCATGCCGACATGAACGCGATTCTCGCCGACTTCGGCAAACGCACGCGCCAAGAAGACCCCGTTGTCCATTTTTACGAAACGTTTTTGAAAAGCTATGATCCTGATTTAAAAATTTTGCGCGGCGTTTATTACACGCCAGAACCTGTGGTTTCTTATATTGTTCGTTCAGTCGATTTAGTTTTAAAAAATCAATTCGGATTGCGTGACGGTTTGGCGGACAGTTCAAAACTCGATGATTCCACGATTCACAAAGTTAAAATCCTTGACCCTGCAACTGGCACAGGCACGTTTTTACACGCCGTAATTGCGAAAATTTATGAATGTTTCGCTAAAAATAAAGGCATGTGGTCGGATTACGTTTCACAACATTTATTGCCGCGTGTGCATGGTTTTGAGTTATTGATGGCAACGTACACCGTCGCGCATATTAAATTGAGTTTGCAGCTCAAAAATTACGGCTACGATTTCAAAAGTGATGAACGGTTGCGTGTCTTTTTAACCAATACCTTAGACGAGGCACACGGCAAACAAACCACGATGTTATCTGAATGGTTATCTGACGAAGCGAATGCCGCGAGTGCAGTTAAACGTGATTCGCCTGTGATGGTGATTTTAGGGAATCCGCCGTATTCAGGGCATTCGGCAAATTCTGGCGCGTGGATTAACGATTTGTTACGCAGTGCGGGTGATGCTGCGAATTATTTTGAAGTCGATGGGCAATCGCTCAATGAACGCAATCCAAAATGGCTCAATGACGATTATGTGAAATTTATTCGTTTCGCACATTGGCGCATCATGCAAACGGGTTACGGCGTGTTGGCGTTTGTCACGAATCACGGTTATTTAGATAATCCAACGTTTCGCGGAATGCGCCAATCATTGCTGAACGATTTTGACGAGATTTATATTTTAGATTTACACGGCAATTCCAAAAAGAAAGAAACCGCGCTCGATGGTTCGGTGGATAAAAACGTGTTCGATATTCAACAAGGCGTTGCGATTGGCATTTCTATTAAATACAAAAATAAAAAACCGTCCGTCACAAAAATTCAACACGCCCATTTATTCGGCGAACGCAAAAACAAATATCAATGGCTTTCTGAACACGATATTAAAACCACCGAATGGACAACGTTAAAACCACAAGCCCCGTTTTATTTGTTCGCGCCACAAAATACGGACTTATTGCCCGAATATAATCGTGGCTGGAAAATTACGAAAATGATGCCGTTGAATGGCGTTGGCATGACCACCGCACGCGATGATTTTGCAATTGATTTCGACAAAGAAAAATTACTGAAACGTATCGAAGCATTTAAAAATAGTCAGCTTTGCGATGATGATTTACATCGTGAATTTGGAATTAAGAAAAAAGAAGGTTGGGGCATTAGAAAATCTTGGCAATCTCTTCAATCGTTAGATGATGAACAGTTTAAAAAAAATTGTATCGATGTTTTATATAGACCATTTGATAAACGACGTATTTATTATCATGATTCCGTTGTGTGGCGAACGGTAAGAAAAATTATGCAACACATGATGTTAGGTGAAAATCTAGGTATCACAATTGGCAGAGCTGGACAAGCAACTAACAATGAAAATTGGGACATATTGTTTTGTACAAACTCAATAACAGAATTTAATTTGTTCCGACGCGGTGGAAATTGTCTTTTTCCACTCTATATTTATCCAACAGAAAAAAGCGGTTTATTCGACCTCGAACACGAAACGCGCAAGCCTAATTTTTCACCTACATTTATTTCGGATTTAGAAAGCCGTTTAAACCTAAAATTTATTGACGAAGGCAACGGCGATTTTGAAACCACGATTAGCGCGTTAGACGTTTTTAATTATATGTACGCGATGTTCCACAGCCCAACGTATAGCACGCGCTACGCTGAATTTTTGAAAATGGATTTTCCGCGTTTACCGTTGACGAGCGACAAAATGTTATTTCAGTCGTTGGCAATTATAGGCAATCAATTAGTCGCTATTCATTTGATGACGGCGGATATTGAAAACAACAGTTGTTTTGATATTGAAGGCGACAATGTTGTTGAGAAAACCGAATATAAAGACAATAAGGTTTTCATCAACAAAACGCAGTATTTTGATAACGTCACCCCTGAAATTTGGAATTTTCATATTGGTGGTTATCAAGTGTGCAATAAATGGTTAAAAGACAGAAAAGACCGTGCGTTGAGTTATGATGATTGCAAAAATTATTTGTATATTTTGTCAGCATTAGAACAAACACAAAATTTAATGGTGCAGATTGATAAATCTCTGCCCGTTTTCCCCATTCACTAAACACTTACTTTAAAAGAGAATTATGCCCTTATTACGGTTATCCAATGTTTCAATCGCTTACGGCACGCATGCCCTACTCAAACACGCAGATTTTCAACTCGATGCGGGCGAGCGCGTCGGTTTATTAGGACGCAACGGCGAAGGAAAATCGACGTTAATGAAAATTATCGCTGGTGACACCTTGCCCGACGAGGGCGATATTTGGCGACAACCTGAACTCAAATTAGCATGGTTGGCGCAATCACCTGATTTGTCCGAAGATGCCACGATTTATGATGCCGTCGCCAGTGGTTTAGGCGATTTGGGCGAAATCATTGCGCGTTATCACGATTTGTCATTAACGATGGATTATGAAGACGAAAAAGCCTTGAACGAATTAGGCGACTTGCAACATGAACTTGAAGCGCGTGACGGTTGGGCGTTTCAACAGCGCGTCGAAGCGACATTGAGTAAATTAAATTTACCGCCAGAGTTAAAAATTCAAGGCTTGTCTGGCGGTTGGAAACGACGTGTAGATTTAGCACGCGCGTTAGTCATGGATCCAGAAGTATTATTGCTTGACGAACCAACGAACCATTTGGATTTTGAAAGTATTGCGTGGCTTGAAGAACAAGTTTTGAATTTTCAAGGTGCAGTGTTATTCGTCACCCATGATCGGGCATTTTTGCAAAAATTGGCGACGCGGATTGTCGATTTAGACCGTGGAAATTTGGTGTCATGGCAAGGCACTTATGACGATTATTTGATGCGAAAAGCTGCCGCATTAGAAGATGAAGCCAATCAAAATGCCGAATTTGACAAAAAATTAGCTGATGAAGAAGCTTGGATTCGCCAAGGCGTAAAAGCGCGACGAACTCGAAATGAAGGACGTGTGCGAGCCTTAGAACGATTGCGTTCTGAGCGTTCAGAACGTCGAAATGTTCAAGGCACAGCAAAAATGGGTTTGGACTCTGGCGAAAAGTCGGGCAAAAAAGTCATTGAAGTGGATAACATCAGTTTTCAATACGATGACCGAACAATTATCAAAAACTTTTCAACACTGATTCAACGTGGCGACAAAATCGGTTTAGTGGGTGCGAATGGCGCGGGAAAATCGACGTTATTAAAATTGTTACTCAAACAAATTGAACCCACCAGCGGCACAATTGAACAAGGTACAAAATTAGAAATCGCTTATTTTGACCAGTTACGCGACCAATTAGATCCCGACATGAGTGTTGTGGATACGATTGCTCATGGCAACGATTTTGTCGATATTGGCGGTCAGCAACGGCACGTTATTTCATATTTAGGTGATTTTTTGTTCGCACCCGCTCGCGCTCGTTCGCCAGTAAAAAGTTTGTCGGGTGGTGAAAAAAATCGATTATTGTTGGCGCGATTATTTACCAAACCTGCGAATTTAATCGTGATGGACGAACCGACGAACGATTTAGATTTAGAAACGTTGGAATTATTAGAAGCAAAATTATTGGAATTTGACGGTACGTTATTATTGGTCAGCCATGATCGTGCATTTTTGGATAATGTCGTCACCAACATTTTCGTGTTAGATGGTTCGGGAAAAGTTCAAGAGTTTTTCGGCGGTTATAGCGATTGGCTTGAGTACAATAAAACCTTGCAGGCTGCGGAGGCTTTAGCGACAAAAAAAGTCGTTGCACCCAAAGTTGAAAAAATCACACCTGTTTCAACAGCACCCCAAAAGAAAAAATTGTCATTCAAAGAACAGCAAGAACTCGAAAAATTACCCGCGTTGCTCGAAGAATTAGAAACTAAACAAGCTCAACTCACCGCAAAAATGAATGAACCAACTTTTTATAAACAAGAGCAAGCTGTCGTAAATGATGCGTTAGGCGAATTGCAAACGATTGAAAAAGAATTAGCGCAATGTTACGCACGCTGGGATGAATTAGAAGAAAACGCCGGATAACCTTGCAACGGGGCGCGAAGTCGATTATTCTTTGCGCCCTTTCAAGCAGTAAATCAAAAGATATTGGAGAGTTGGTCGAGTGGTCGATGGCGCACGCCTGGAAAGTGTGTGTACGGCAACGTACCGAGGGTTCGAATCCCTCACTCTCCGCCAAACAAGTAAAGAAAGCCGCAACCTGTCTAGGTTTAGCGGCTTTTTTATTGCACTAAATCGGGCAAATTTTCCCCTGCAAAATAAGCAGCCAAATTCGCTAACACTTTTTCACCCATTGCGGTGCGTGTTTCAAGTGTTGCACTGCCTAAATGCGGCAATAATGTCACATTTTCTAATTCCAAAAAATCGTCGTGAATGTTCGGTTCATTTTCATAAACATCTAAACCCGCTCCTGCGATTTGTCTAGTTCTCAACGCATCGATTAACGCCTGACTATCGACCACATCGCCACGAGCCGTATTGATTAAATGCGCGGTCGATTTCATAAATTTTAGGCTTTGAGCGTTGATTAAATGTTTCGTACTTTCACCCGCTGGACAATGTAACGAAACAAAATCTGCTGTTTTTAATAATTCCTCAATAGTGTCGCAACGTTTAGCCTTCAAATCTTGAATTACATATTCGTCAGCAGAATTGGGACTGAAATAAACAATGTTCATGTCAAAACCATGATGCGCTTTACGCGCCATCGCTTGACCAATACGCCCAAAACCAATCAAACCAAGCGTTGCACCCGTAACGTTTGAACTCAACATGCTGGTCGGACACCAGCCCGTCCATTGTTTTGCACGTACTAAACGATCACCTTCTGCACCACGTCGTGCCGTCATCAATAACAACGTCATCGCAATATCGGCGGTACTTTGCGTTAAAACATTAGGCGTATTCGTCACAATCAAATTGTTCGCTTTCGCCGCTTGAATATCGATGTGGTTATAACCTACACCAAAGTTTGCCAAAATTTTGCAGCGTTTATTTTCAACATTCAAAACATCGGCAGGAAAAGAATCGCAAACCGTTGGACAAACCGCATCGTAATTTTGCAGTGCTGCTTTGAATTCGTCAGCCGTTAATGGGCGGTCAGTTTCGTTTAATGTTACGTCATACAAATCACGCAATTTTGCCTCGACAGATTCTGTCCAACGACGAGTAATAAATACTTTTGGTTTGTTCATATTTTTAATCTCCAAGAAAATTAGACGGGGTTTTAAAACCGTATTATTAGCAACTCGTCAAAATGGTACACCATTTCACTGCGCCACTTAATTACACGACCAAACAATTATGCTTTCAACACGGCGTTAGCTTGTATAATTCACCTTTAATCCTTATTTCGAAAAGAGTAATTAGAGAACTGTTATGGCATTGTATTGTGGAATTGTAGGCTTACCCAACGTTGGAAAATCGACATTATTTAACGCGCTTACCAAAGCGAAAATTGCGGCAGAAAATTATCCTTTCTGCACTATTGATCCGAACGTTGGCGTAGTGCCAGTGCCTGATAAACGGCTGGATGCCCTTTCAATCGTCGTAAAACCAGAGCGCGTATTACCAACAACCATCGAATTCGTCGATATTGCTGGTTTAGTTGCAGGTGCGTCGAAAGGTGAAGGTTTAGGCAATAAATTTTTAGCCAATATTCGCGAAAATGACGCGATTGCTCATGTGGTGCGTTGTTTTCAAGACGATAACGTCGTTCACGTTGCAGGAAAAATAGACCCACTTTCTGACATTGAAGTCATTAACACCGAATTGGCATTAGCAGATATGGCATCAGTGGAAAAAGCCTTAGTCAAATCAACTAAAATCGCTCGAACGGGCAACAAAGAAGAGCAAGCAAAAAAAGGCGTTTTGGAACGTATTTTTGCTCAACTAGATGCGGGTGAACCTGCGAGAACGTTGAATTTAGACGACGATGAAAAAGCGTTAGTAAAAGACTTATGTTTGATCACCTTAAAACCAACAATGTATATTGCTAATGTGCAAGATGATGGTTTTGAAAATAATCCGTTGCTCGACAAAGTGCGTGTTTTTGCAGCAAAAGAAGGCGCACAAGTTGTACCGATTTGTGCGGCGATTGAAGCTGAAATTTCGCAATTAGATGATGACGAAAAGAAAGAGTTTTTAGACGATTTGGGCATGGAAGAAGCTGGATTAGATCGCGTGGTTCGAGCGGGTTATGAATTGTTACAATTAGCGACTTATTTCACGGCGGGTGTAAAGGAAGTTCGTGCATGGACAATTCCTGTCGGTGCAACGGCTCCTCAAGCAGCGGGTGTAATTCACAGCGATTTTGAACGTGGTTTTATTCGTGCGGAAGTAATTTCGTATGAAGACTTCATAACTTATAAAGGTGAACAAGGTGCTAAAGATGCTGGAAAATGGCGATTGGAAGGTAAAGATTATGTGGTAAAAGATGGCGATGTTGTGCATTTTAGGTTCAATGTTTGACAATATAGCCGCTAATCCCTATAATTCGCGGACATTAAGGCGATGTAGCTCAGTTGGTTAGAGCGTGGGATTCATAACCCCAAGGTCGGTGGTTCGACCCCACCCATCGCCACCAGATATGTTAAGCCTCGTAGCGTTTTACGTTACGAGGCTTTTTTGTGTCATGTAGTCGATTTGTCACCATCTTGGCATTTTCCACAAATTTTGAAAGATGTTCAGATGACAAATGTGCATAACGCAAAACCATCATTAAAGCCCAGCTACCTAATTTTTTCAAAACATGTAACGGCGTTCCATTCTGAACGTGCCAACTTGTGCTAGTGCTAGCGAAAATCAGAAATTCCCGCTCGAACTAATGCGACTCGCCACGCTTTGGTATGAGCATTGGCAATGCTATACGAACGCAGAGCTTATGTAAGACTAATCTAATTTTATTGGGGCAGCAGGGCGTTGAAGCGTTTAGATGAACATAGGATGCTTTTCTATAGAATTCACAACTATCCCAATAACAAAACAGACTTTATTCGTAGGTGTTGTTCTCGGACTTTCAAGTAGTTCATGTAATCCCATAGATGATGCAAAAAATCGTTTCCTTTCCGCGCTATTAAATTTAGACCGTGATTCAAATTCTGATTCTTCTAACCGATTGAAAATTCCCATTTTTGGCACTGACACTCTCCAAATTAAGTTATAGTTAAAACGATGGTTTTTATAATTAAGAATTACTGATATTGATGACACAATCCTCGTTAACTAATTCATATTTTTAGGTTCATGGAAAGCTCAACGTCGCACAAAACTATCGCTTATTTACGAGTTTCAACTTCCGACCAAAAATAAAACAGACATTTTACACTTTGCAAATAATCAACACGATCTGGGAAAACAGCTTGGCGAGAACGTTTAATTGTTCAAATCCTTGAGCAACTTCAGCCGCACGATAACATTATTGTCGCTGAATTATCACGCTTAGGTCGCAGCATGCTTGAATGTATGGAAATTTTAGCCTTTGCCAACCGCAAAGAAATCTGCATTTATTCAGTCATAAGGTTGTGGCAACTTAATGACACCATTCAAAGCAAAATTATTGCGTTGGCTTTTTCGATGGCGGCTGTTGTGAACGGGTTTTGCCTGCGCTAAAAATCCTCCATGATTTTCAGCGGTTGCTTAATTAGCGACATTAACGTTGTCCTTTTTGGTTTGGGTTGAGTAGTTACCAGATAGCTTCACTTTTAATTTTGGAACCCTTATGTATACGTCATTTTTCCTGCAACGCTTAGATTTGATTTTCTTCTTTTATGGTCTCGCTTTTTTGGTGTTGGCGGCTGTTTGCAGCGTATTGAGGCGGGTTAGTCGCAAACAATCCTGGTTATGGCTCGGACTCTTCGGACTAACGCATGGCATCAATGAATGGCTAGACATGATTGCCCTCAGCCTCGACGACAGTCTGACTTTTAAGTGGTTTCGACTGACGATGATGGCTATATCTTTCCTGTTTTTATTGGAGTTTGGGCGCGGCAGTTTAATCAAAATGACTGGCAACAACTCTAAAAGTCTTTGTATTTATCCAATTTTAATATCCGTTTGTATTGCTACTGCGTATTGGGGAAATCTTTCCGATGTAAATGCAATGGTGCGTTACACGTTCGGGTTAGGTGGTGGTCTATGTGCCACAGCATGGATTTTGTTCTCTCTCAAAAGTGGTCGCAACTCTCGCTATGCCACCGCCGCATTGATGGTAGGTTATGCGTTAGCCGCAGGCATTGTTGTGCCGAAAGCCTCGTTTTTTCCCGCAACATTACTCAATCAAGAAGTATTTTTGGCATGGACAGGAATCCCGATTCAATTGATTCGCGGTACGCTTGCTTTGCTCATCGCAGCGCAGATATGGTTTTATTATTGCCAATATAACCCGCAAACCGATTCGCTTGACGATGAATCTCAGACAACATATTCGAGATTTAGCCACACGATGCTGCTAATCGTCACTATCATCGTGATTGGAGATTTTTTAGCTAACTTTTTTGGGGAAATCGCTGACAAGAAAATCCACACCGAAATCGAGATACAAGCGAAGACAGCAGCAGTGGTAATAAATACTAGTCAAATCGCGACACTTAACGGAACACCAGCGGATTTCAATCAATCCGACTACCAGAAGAAGCTGTGGCAACAAATCAAAGCCATGACCAACGGCAGTTCACGACCACATTCGATTCACATTTTGCTATCACAGGGCGAAAAAATCATCTATGCCGCCACATCGTCCCCGTTTTATGACGATAATCCAAAACCTGGTACGGAATACGAACGCCCTTCAGTTGAACTGCGTCAAGCCTTTGTGAACGGGCAGATGTTTGTTTCGAAACCTTACCACGAGGCAACAGAAACTTTTATATCGTCCTTTATTCCTATCCTCGATTCGCGTACTCAACAACCACTTGCCGTGTTAGTGATAGATTTGAATATTGATGAATTTGGACAGATTAAGGGGCTTTATCGTTTGAATGGGATTATTCTCGTCTTGCCCATCGCCTTACTTGCGCTCTTATTTTTCGAGTTCCGAGACAGCGAATTTAATCGCCAGAAGGCGGAGAATACTTTGCAGTCCTCCGAAATAAAGTTTCGCACAATCTACGATTCGAATTGCGACGCGGTGATGATGTTGGACGAGAAGGGTTTCTTTGATTGCAACGAAGCGGCATTGAGGTTATTCGGTTGCCAAACGCGAGAGCAATTTTGTTCATGCCATCCAGCAGATTTTTCACCACAGGAACAAAGTTGTGGCACGGGTTCCATAATACTTGCCAATCAACGCATTGCTACCGCACTGGAAAAAGGCAGTCTGCGTTTTGAATGGATACACAAACGCTTCGACACGGGAATAACATTCCCAGCCGAAGTATTACTTAACGCCATGATTTTGGATGACAAAAAGGTTCTTCATGCGTCTGTTCACGATATTTCTGAGCGTAAGCAAATAGAACAAGCTCTACGAGAAAGCGAGGCGCGATACGCCCGCGCGATAAATAGTTCAAATGAGGGCATTTGGGAGTGGATACCCGCCACTGGCGAAGATTACTTGTCGCCGCGTGGGAAACAATTACTTGGTTATGAAGATTACGAACTACCAAATGTAGTGGGAAGTTTCCTCGACAACATCCATTCTGAAGACAAAGCGCGCGCTTTGAAAGCGATTCGGCGGCATTTAAAAAATCATCAACCTTACGGGATTGAGTTGCGAATACGCTGTAAGAATGGGGAATACCGATGGTTTTATATACGCGGACAAGCTGAATGTGATGAACACAGTCAACCATTACGGATGTCTGGTTTTATTTCCGACATCACCGAGCATAAAAGAAATGACATGATTTTGTCTTTACAAGCTCGACGTGCCGAAACGATACTGAAATTGCCCACACTTGCAGAGCCTTGGAATGAGGTGCTATTTTTGCAGTCTGGTCAGGAATTGGCAGAAGATCTCACGGGCAGTCAAATCGCTTTTATTCATTTCATTAACGATGACGAAGAAAGCATCGAATTGGTGGCGTGGTCGCGCCGCACCCTTGAGCATTATTGCCACGCTGCGTACGACAAGCATTATCCAGTTAACCAGGCAGGGATTTGGGTAGATGCGTTACGCCAACACCGCCCCGTGGTTGTTAACGACTATTCTGCTTGCACGAACAAACATGGTCTACCAGAAGGGCATGCCAAATTGACGCGTTTTATCTCTGTGCCAGTGATTGAGAATGACAAAGTAGTCATGCTGGCGGCTGTAGGTGAGAAAAATACGCCTTATGATGACCTAGACGTGGAAACCGTGCAGCTCATTGCCAATGAAATTTGGCGTATCGTGCAACATCGGCGTTCGCAGATGAAAGCGGCTCGCTTTAGTCGGGTGCTAGAACATTCACTCAATGAAATCTATCTGTTTGATTGTCAGACGTTAAAATTCATCGATGTCAATTTGGGCGCACGGCTTAACCTGGGCTATTCACTGGAAGAACTTCAGCAAATGGAGTGTTCCGACATCAAGTTAGGGATTGATCCAGAATTGTTCAACGCATTGACTGGCTCTTTGCATTCTGGAACAGAAAGGCAGGTTCAATTCGAAGCCATTCATCGTCGCAAGGATGGCTCGACTTACCCTGTAGAAGTCCGCCTCGAACTAACGGATGATAATCCGCCGATGTTTGTTGCCATCGCGCAGGACATCAGTGAACGTAAGAAAGCGGAAACGGCTATTCGTGGAAGTGAAGCGCTGTATCGAGCGATTTCTCAATCTATCAACGAAGCCGTTATCACGAGTGACAACTGGGGGAAAATAATCAAATGGAATAAAGGAGCTGAAAAGCTTTTTAGTTATACAGAAACGGAAATTATCAACCAATCGCTGACCATTTTGATGCCGTCCGACTTACGCGATGCCTATCTTGAAGGTTTTGAACGGTTACGCGGAGGCAGTAATTCGAACGTTCTCGGAAAAATCATTGAATTAACGGGGCTACGCAAAGATCAGAGCGAGTTCCCGCTAGAAATTTCATTGGCGCAGTGGCAATTCGATGAACGCTATTTCTATACGGCTGTCATCCGCGACATCAGTGAGCGTGTGCTGGTGGAACACGAATTAGAACAGCACCGCCAACACTTGGAAGAGCTAGTAGCGCAACGTACCAGCGAGTTGACGGTTGCGAAAAATCAGGCAGAAAAAGCAGAAGCCGCCGCTTTTGTCGCTAATCAAGCCAAGTCGGCATTTTTGGCAAATATGAGTCACGAGATTCGTACCCCAATGAATGCCATTATTGGTTTGGCACATTTACTACGCCGTTCTGATATGACACCCACTCAAACCCAATGGCTGAATGAAATTGACAATGCGGGGTATCATCTGCTGAGAGTCATTAACGACATTCTCGATATTTCCAAGATTGAAGCGGGGCGGCTTGAACTCGAACAGATAGATTTTAGTATTGACAATATCCTTGACAACATTTCCTCGTTGATGGCTGCGCGAGCAAAGAGCAAAGATATTGAAATTACGATTGAACCAAGTACGGTTTCCTATTGGTTGCGTGGTGACCCCACGCGGCTACGACAAGCACTGCTTAATTACGTTGGGAATGCAATCAAATTTACCGAGCGCGGTTCTATCACTTTGCGCTCTCGTGTACTAGAAGAAACGGATGAGGATGTGTTTATACGCTTTGAGGTCGAGGACACAGGCATCGGTATCCCCATCGAAAAACAGGGTGATTTGTTCCAATCCTTTATGCAGACGGATGTTTCGACTACCCGTAAATATGGTGGCACTGGCTTAGGTTTAGTTATCACGCGACATTTAGCGAATCTGATGGGGGGGGAAGCGGGCGTTGAAAGTGAACTGAACAAGGGCAGCACTTTCTGGTTCACAGCTCGCCTACAATATGGTCGTAGTCACGCACGCGCCTTACATAATTCTGAGGATCCCGAAATGGCTCTGCGCCGTTACGCTGGGACACGAATATTACTGGTTGACGATGTCGCCATTAACCGAGAACTTACCCGGCAATTGTTGGACGGTAGCGGTTTGATAATCGACACTGCTGAGGATGGTCAGCAAGCCGTGAATAAAGCTAGCACAACTGCCTATGCCTTAATTCTAATGGATGTGCAAATGCCCGTGATGGATGGTTTAGATGCCAGTCGAGCTATCCACTCGTTACCTGGACAGGAAGACACTCCCATTCTTGCTCTTACTGCCAATGTATTTAACGAGGATAAAGCTACTTGTCTGGATGCTGGTATGGTCGACTTTATCTCAAAACCAATGGAGCCGAATGTTCTCTACACCATGCTGTTGAAATGGCTACCAGTACCACCCGCTGAAACAACAGAACTGCACAACCCCGTCACGTCGCAAGTCCAAAACATTGTCAGTGCTACCCTAGATAGCCTGCCAGGTATGGACATTGAACGTGGTCTTGTTCTTTGGCGGGAAGCCGAAAGTTATCGCAAGTTCCTACGCAAGTTCGTTGTTGACTTTGCAGACAGCGCACATACCATGCAGGTTAGTAACGACAATGTAGCGGTGATAGCATTGGCACACAAGCTAAAGGGAGTGGCAGCCAATTTGGCACTCACGGATGTAGCGCATTATGCCGCTAGCATTGAACGAAAAGCGAAGAGCGGTGATAGCATTGGCGAGGAGCTATCTCAATTACAACAGGCATTGGATACAGTGTTGGTTTCAATTGCCCGTTATGCTCCAGATGAAGAAGTTGTGACTGACCCAGACATTAACGATCCTGAATTAGTGATAAAAGTAGCACCTCGATTCCTGGCATTGTTACAAGCACTTGATGCTGACAATCCCGAGCATGCCGAACCTATACTAAACGAATTGACCCCCATTCTATCGCCCAAGCATTTACAGAGATTACGCACGGCAATCGACGACTTCGATTTCCGAGGAGCAGAAGCCGCCACGCGTGATCTTGCAAAATCGCTTAACATTTCTTTGGAAATCTAAACCATGACCAACCCCATCCTGATTGTCGATGATGAACCTACCAATTTAGCGACACTGCGACAGATTCTGTCGACAGAATACGCATTGGTATTTGCCCGTAACGGTAATGAAGCATTGGCGGCAGTAGCCAAACATAATCCTTCGTTAATTCTGCTTGATGTGATGATGCCAGAAATGGACGGCTACGAAGTTTGTACCCGCTTAAAAACAGCCGAAAAAACCAAAGACATTCCTATTATTTTTTTAACTGCAAAGTCAGAAATTTCTGATGAAACTAAAGGGTTAGAACTGGGGGCAGCGGATTACATTATAAAGCCAATCAGTCCGCCGATTTTATTTGCACGCGTTAAAACCCATCTTGCAATGAAAAAAATGCAAGATTTATTAAAAGAGAAGGCGACGATTCTTGAAGAAACCAATGACAATTTAATCAAAATTAACACGCAAAAAGACCGTTTTTTAGGTGTCGTCGCACATGATTTGCGAAATCCTTTAACTGTTATTCAAGGTTATTGCGATTTGCTATTAACGGAATCCCTCAATGCAGATGAAGTTGTCGATATGCTTCAAACAATGGATAGAAGTATCGTGCAAATGTGTAATTTAGTTGCGGATTTACTTGATGTTAGCCAAGTTAATTTGGGTAAATTCACCTTACAAAAAGAGCGCATTGACCTTGCATCTTATATGTACAGCATAGTGAAACCGAATCAGTTGCTTGCAAAGCGAAAAAAAATCACTCTGTTTTTATCCCCTATAGATGAAAAAGCACTTGGCTATTTTGATCCGCATAGGATTCGCCAAGTTATTACGAATTTGCTCTCTAATTCAATTAAGTTTTCTGACCCTGAAACTACTGTTACGCTCAGTGTTGAATGCAATGAAGCAAATTACTTAATTTTTAAAGTCAAAGACCAAGGGAAAGGAATCAAAGAAGAAGAAATTCCTTACGTTTTTGGGGAATTTCAAAAAACGAGTACCACCTCAACAGCAGGTGAACAAAGTACAGGATTAGGATTAGCAATCTGTAGAAGCATTGTTTTGGCGCACGAAGGTGAAATTAAATGTGAAAGTGTTATCCATCAAGGCTCATGTTTTTCTTTTCAAATTCCTAATGTTTAAACTTGCCGAATCTCTGGTATTTTCTTGGATATTTACACCATGACCAATCCAATTTTAGTTGTCGATGATGAGCCTACCAATTTAGCGACACTGCGACAGATTCTGTCTCCTGAATATCCACTAGTATTTGCTCGCAGCGGTAGCGAAGCACTGACAGCCGTGGCTAAACATAATCCTTCGTTAATTCTGCTTGATGTGATGATGCCCGACATGGATGGCTACACGGTTTGTCGCAAGCTCAAAGCTGACCCGCTCACTGAAAACATCCCCGTCATTTTCGTAACGAGTTTAGCAGAAGTAGGGGACGAAACCGCTGGTTTTACGGCAGGAGCAGTAGATTACATTATCAAACCTGTGTCACCTCCAATTGTGAAAGCTAGGGTGCATACCCATCTGTCGTTGGTAAATTCGAAGCAGCTAGAACAAAGCTACCACGAAGCCATTTATATGCTTGGTGTAGCCAGCGAATTTAGGGATACTGACACGGGGTATTCACATTTGGAGAATGGCTGCCTACAGCAGAGCTTTAGCTGTGGCTTGCGGATGGGATGAAGCGGCTAGTAAAAAACTCGAACTAGCGGCTATGATGCACGATATTGGCAAAATTGGTGTTTCCGACGCGGTTTTACTCAAACCTGGGAAACTTGACGAAGCAGAGTGGGAAATCATTCGTTCTCATACCACAGTGGGGCGCGACATTCTTTCCAAAAGTTCCTCAGAAATCATTCAGCTAGCGGCAACCATTGCTCTTCACCATCATGAAAGATGGGATGGAACGGGTTACCCTTGCGGGCTGGCTGGCGAAAGTATTCCGAAAGAGGCGCGTATTGTATCTGTTGCAGATGTTTTTGATGCACTTAGTATGGTACGACCTTACAAGGATGCTTGGTCACTTGAACAGATAATGGAAAATATGACAAAAGGGGCTGGCACACAATTTGACCCTTATATTATCGAAACATTTATCCGTATTCTTCCAGAGATTCTGGAAATCAAAAAACACTGGGATGTTGATGGCGCGTTGGTGTATAAACGAACTTAGAACTGGTGTGGCAAAAAATTATCGAACGTGATGTTGCTAACATTTTCCACCCAAATAAAAAAAGCCCTACAAACGAAAAACGTTGTAGGGCTTTTTTGTGTAACGACAACTTGTATTTAGTACGCCATACGACTCAAGGCTCTAAATAACTTTCAAATGCTTTTAACGCACCTAAACTAGCATCACGACCATTTTTTCCTACCGCTGGCACATTCAAAAATAAATCTTGTGCTTGTTTCATATCTTTCAAGTTTGCGTTAGCCGTGTGACCATGTGGAATCGTAATTTGAGGATGATCGAATGGAGCGCGTTCCCAACGCACACGTTCATCAGTTAATGCTTTCAAAAACGCCACTAAATCCATTTTTTCACTATCACTAATGGGCTGTGGAAATACAAGAGTTGCAAAGTGTGCATCATTCTTGAAATTACCCCCACGGAAATAAAAATCAACGACTTGCTCTAACGTCAGCAAACTGCCATTGTGCATGTAAGGCCCTGTTAATTCGATATTGCGAAGTGATGGCACTTTAAACGCGCCTTTCGTTGCAACTAATGCTCTTGCCTGAACTGATTTTTTAAGCTCTTCTTGCAATATTGGTGGTTTAGGAATTTGTGCGTAAGATACCGTATCACCGCAATCACCCGTGATATAGGGATCATCAATGAGTTCGTTGTATTTGTAATCAGTGATAAACGGATTATCAAAGTCACAAGAATTAACAATTATCGGATCAACTAACTGTTTTCCACTCAACAATTTTTGCAAATACTGCTCACTAAAAGATAAAGGATTACCGAACGGATCTTTGCCACCCACACCTAAATCATGATCTTCTGGTGTAACGCTCGTATTAAAATAACCTTCGTCCATTATTGCTTGAGCCACTCCTTTTCCATTAAATGAACCATTCAATGTTTTACGATTAACTAAACGTAACGAGGCAAAAGAATTATTAGGTGTATAAACATCAGGATGTGCCGCCGCTGAAAGCGTAGGTCCTCTATGGCAAACGGCGCAATGTGCATTAAGAAATACTTTTAAACCATTTGTCTGTTGCTCGTTTAACCCCTCTGGAATTTGTGGATAAGTATCTTTTATGCGTGGTGTATCAAAC
>JAQTOX010000138.1 GCA_028713055.1 Methylococcales bacterium
TGATACAGGATGCGCGGTTGATGGTCCAGGTATGCGTTGCGTACTGTTTGTTTCGGGCTGTCAATTTCTCTGTTTGTATTGCCATAATCCCGATACGTGGAAAATACACAATGGCACACTCACAACGGTCGATGAGATTATCGACAAAATTCGCAAGTACGCCGATTTTTTACGCTTTGCGGGTGGACTGACGATTTCGGGCGGTGAACCGTTGATGCAGGCCGATTTTGTTGGCGAGATATTTCACCGCGCTAAACATGAATTGCGATTGCATACTACGTTAGATACACAAGGTTTTCTGGCAGCACATTTAGATGATACGTGGTTTGATAATGTGGATTTGGTGTTGCTCGACATCAAACACAGCGATGCGGAAAAATACGAAGCGTTGACTTCCAAACCGCTTCAACCGACGTTAGATTTTGCCCAGCGTTTGTCAGCGATGGGCAAAAAAATGTGGATACGTTATGTGTTAGTGCCAGGCTATAGCGATGATGTTGAAGACGTGGAAAAATTAGCAGATTTCGTCGCCACGCTTCAAGGTGTCGAGCGGGTGGAGGTGCTGCCGTTTCACAAAATGGGCGAACATAAATGGGCAGATTTAGAACTGGATTATTCATTAAAAATGGTTTCACCGCCGTCCTCCGAGTTAGTTAATCGCGTCATTGAACAGTTCCGAAAACGGGAGCTGTTTGTCTGTTAAATTCGTCCGCCTTAATGCGTTACCATCACAAAATTAAATTGTCATAATCGAGAGAACACTGTCAGAACGTGCAAATTCTGCGATAATATCGCGCAATAACACGCGCAATGCGAGCTAGAGGATTTAATTCACGACCTTCTTTCACTCTAAAAATTAGAAAAATTATGAACGAAAAAAAATATAAACCCTGTGATTTGGTTATTTTTGGCGCACTTGGCGATTTGTCACGACGCAAATTGATGATGTCGCTTTATCAACTCGATAAAGCGAATTTTCTTGAACCGCAAACACGCATTATTGCCGTTGATAGATTGCCTGGCAATCGGACAATTTTTACAGAAATTGCACACAAAAGTTTGCTTGAATTTTTGCCTTGTCCAATAGTGGATGAAGCGTGGGCGCGATTTTCTGCCCGCTTTGAGTATTTGCAATTGGACATCAGTAGTGCGGATGAATTCAAAAAATTGGGTGCAATTCTCGATCAAAAAAATCGTACAACAGTTAATTATCTAGCAATTCCACCGTTTTTATTTAAAAGCATTTGCACTGGTTTACAAAAAGCCAAACTGGTTTCAAAAGATTCTCGTATCGTGATTGAAAAGCCAATTGGCTACGATTTGAAATCGTCTCAAGAAATTAACGACACCATGCAAGCGGTTTTCAACGAAGAACAGATTTATCGTATCGATCATTATTTGGGCAAAGAAACCGTGTTGAATTTGTTGGCGTTACGGTTTGCGAATTCTATTTTCACGACGAACTGGAGTCACAGCACAATTGACCATGTTCAAATTACCGTTGCAGAAGACGTTGGCATTGAAGGGCGTTGGGAGTATTTTGACAAATCAGGACAGTTACGCGATATGTTGCAAAACCATTTACTGCAAATTTTGACATTTATTGCAATGGAACCGCCCGTTAATTTAGAAGCGAAAAGTATTCATGCTGAAAAAATTAAAGTATTAAATGCGCTGCGTCCGATTGCTGATTACAACGTCGGCAAACGGACAGTACGTGGGCAATACTCAAAAGGATATTTAAAAGGTAAAGAAGTACCAGGTTATTTAGAAGAAGTGGGGGCAAATACCGAAAGTGAAGCTGAAACGTTTGTAGCAATGCGTGTAGATATTGATAACTGGCGTTGGGCAGGTGTACCGTTTTATTTGAGAACGGGTAAACGTATGAATTCGAAACGTACTGAAATTGTCGTGTATTTTAAACAACAACCGCACAACATTTTCAAAGACAGTTTTTATGATTTACCGCCGAATAAATTGATTATTCATTTACAGCCAAAAGAAGGTGTTGAAATCGAGGTATTAAACAAAATTCCTGGTATTGACGGTTCGATTCGGTTGCAAAAAAATAAACTCGATTTGAGTTTTTTAAGTCAAATGAAAAAACATGTGTCTGGCGGTTATGAACGTTTATTATTAGAAGCGATGCGTGGCAATAACACGTTGTTTATTAGTCGTGAAGAAACCGAAGCGGCGTGGACATGGGTGGATTCAATCCAACGTGCGTGGCATAACTTGAGTGATTCGCCAAAACCTTACGCTGCGGGAACATGGGGACCAAATGCTGCTGATGCCTTGTTAGCACGTGATGGTAGAACGTGGGAAGACTGAGTAAACGAATTACCAAAAATACTTAATAATTAAAAATAATAAGGAAATAGTATGAATCCCGTTATTCAAAGTGTTACCAATGAAATTGTTGAACGTAGCCATGTAACACGTTCAGCTTATTTAAAATATATCGAAACTTACTTCAAAAAATCACCTCAACGGGTTGGAATGGGCTGTGCGAATTTGGCACACGGTTTTGCAGCCTGTAATTCAGAAGAAAAAGTGGATTTAACGGCGGCTCAAAAACCGAATATCGCGATTGTCACCTCGTACAACGATATGCTTTCTGCACATCAACCGTATAAAGATTATCCCGATTTAATTAAGGCTGCAATTCATGAAGCGGGTGGTGTAGCACAAGTCGCAGCTGGCGTACCTGCTATGTGTGATGGAATTACGCAAGGTCAAGCCGGTATGGAATTATCGTTGTTTAGCCGTGATTTGATTGCAATGGCGACGGCGATTGGACTGAGTCATAACATGTTCGATGGGGCATTATTCTTGGGCGTATGTGACAAAATCGTTCCAGGATTATTGATTGGCGCGTTGAGTTTTGGACATTTACCCGCGATTTTTATTCCCGCAGGACCTATGCCAAGTGGAATTTCTAATAAAGAAAAAGCCCAAGCTCGTCAAAAATATGCCCTTGGTGAAATTGGACGTGAAGAATTATTAGCTGCCGAAGCCGCGTCTTATCACAGTGCAGGCACGTGTACGTTCTACGGCACAGCGAACACCAATCAAATGATGATGGAGATGATGGGGTTGCATTTGCCAGGGAGTTCGTTTGTTAATCCATACACGCCATTGCGTGACGAATTGACTAAAGAAGCTGCCCGCCAAATTTTAAAATTCACCGATTTAGGCGACGATTATCGTCCAGTAGCGCATGTCGTGGATGAAAAAGCGATTGTGAATGCAGTTATTGGTTTGTTGGCAACAGGCGGTTCGACAAATCACACGATGCACTTAATCGCCATTGCGCGTGCAGCAGGTATTAACTTGAATTGGGATGATTTTGATCGGTTATCAAAAGTGATTCCGTTGCTCGCGAAAGTCTATCCAAATGGTTCGGCAGACGTGAATCACTTTCATGCAGCAGGCGGCATGGGTGTGTTGATTCAAGAATTGTTGAATCATGATTTACTACACGAAGATACACTTGCTATTGCGAATAAACGTGGCATGGCAAATTATTGCCAAGAACCTCGTTTAATCGATAACAAATTGATTTGGGAACCCGTACCAAAAGCTCCGTTAGACTTGAATGTATTAAGCACCGTCGCACAGCCATTCGCAACAAGTGGTGGATTGCATGTTATGAAAGGAAATTTAGGACGTGGCGTAACGAAACTTTCTGCGCTTGCGGTGGAACATCAAATTGTACAAGCTCCAGCCGTTGTGTTTGATGATCAAGAAGATTTCTTAGCCGCATTTAGACGCGGCGAACTCGAAAAAGATTTTGTTGCCGTGATTCGATTCCAAGGACCTCGCGCTAATGGAATGCCTGAATTGCATAAACTCACACCACCGATGGGTGTATTACAAGACAAAGGTTTTAAAGTTGCTTTAGTGACTGATGGTCGAATGTCGGGCGCATCTGGAAAAGTACCGTCAGTGATTCATTTATGCCCTGAATGCGAAGTGGGTGGTCCTTTGGCGAAAGTGCATAACGGCGACATCATTTCATTAAATTTGCAAACTGGCGATATTAACGTGTTGGTAGATGATGCTATATTTGAGGCACGAATTCCCGCACCAAATACGGCGCATAATCATCACATGGGCATGGGGCGCGAAATGTTTGGACATTTCCGTTTAGGCGCATCGTCTGCTGAAACCGGTGCATCAAATTTGTTTATTGTCGACTAACGGTAAACTCTAGCAAAAAAAAACCGCCCTTTGAGGAAACTCAAAGGGTGGTTTTTTTACGTTATAAATTTTAGGCTTTGAGCAATGTCTCTTTTGAGGCTTCAATAATCGCGGCAATTTTATCCGCTTCAACGCGCGTCATGAGTGGTTTGAAATCGTTTAACGTATGATTTACGAGCGGTTGTAATTCGTCAATCCACGTAGTGATTGGTGAATTTAAAAAGAGTTCTGCTTCCGTCGTCAAAATAGGTAAAACGGGTTTTAAATACGCCGCCAAAATTCTAAATAAGTTAATCGCCACCGAACACACATCGTGTAATTCTGCGTCTTTGCCTTCTTCTTTGGCGATTGCCCACGGTTTTTTGTGGTCAATATATTGATTCGCTTTGTCGGCTAATTCCATAATTTCACGCATCGCTTTCCCGAATTCACGATGTTCATAACACTCAGCAATTGCGCCATTCACAGCGATAAATTCTGCAAATAATGCAGGTTCAACACAGGTTTCCGATAGTTTATTGTCGAACTTTTTACGAATAAAACCACTGCAACGACTAGCGATATTCACTACTTTACCAACTAAATCTGAATTCACACGATGACTAAAATCGTCAAAATTCAAATCAATATCATCAATCGTGTTGCTTAATTTCGCAGCGAAGTAATAACGCAGATATTCAGGATTCAAATGGTCAAGATAAGTGCGAGCAGTGATAAACGTGCCACGCGATTTCGACATTTTTTCGCCATTTACGGTCAAAAATCCATGTGCAAAAATGGCGTCTGGCGTTCTAAAATCCGCGCCACTCAACATCGCTGGCCAAAACAACGCATGAAAATAGATAATGTCTTTGCCAATGAAATGGTAAAGTTCAACGTCGCTATTTTTCGCCCAAAAATCATCAAATTTCAAATCGGTTTTGTCGCACAAGTTTTGAAAACTTGCCATGTAACCAATTGGCGCATCGAGCCAAACGTAAAAATACTTATTCGGCGCGTCAGGAATTTCAAAACCAAAATACGGCGCATCGCGTGAAATATCCCATTGTTGTAAACCACCTTCCAACCATTCCGCTAATTTGTTACGCACTTCTGATTGCAAATGTCCCGCACTCGTCCATTCACGCAACATTTCAGTAAAATCTGCTAAATCGAAAAAGTAATGCTCCGATTCTTTTTCAATCGGCGTTGCACCTGAAACTGCTGAAACTGCATTTTTCAAATCGGTTGGCGAATAATTCGCACCACACACTTCACAACCGTCGCCGTATTGGTCTTTCGCACCACATTTTGGACATTCGCCTTTGATAAAACGGTCGGGCAAAAACATATTTTTGACTGGATCAAAGGCTTGCGTAATTGTACGAGAACTGATGTGACCGGCTTCACGTAAACGAGTATAAACCAGCGACGACAACGTTTTATTTTCGTCAGAATGCGTGCTGTGATAATTGTCGAACGCAATGCCAAAATCACAGAAATCGGCGAAATGACTTTTGCCCACTTCGGCAATCAATTCTTCAGGCGTAATACCATCACGATCTGCTTTGAGCATAATCGGCGTGCCGTGTGCATCATCCGCACAAACGTAATAACATTCGTGACCGCGTTGTTTTTGGAATCGTACCCAAATATCGGTTTGAATATATTCGACTAAATGCCCTAAATGAATCGCACCATTTGCATAAGGTAACGCGCTGGTGACTAAAATTTTTCGTTGTGTCATGAGATGAATTGTCCGATGTTTAAAGTTGAAGAGTTGACACATTATGGCACAAAACCGGAACGCTAAAAAAAACCGAGTTTTGATTTACGCATGACATAAACTTGCATCAATCAAAATAATAGCGGCTTGTTTAGCAAGCGTGGCAGTACCCGAATAACGTTTCATTTGTTCCGAAACGATGGCTCCTTCAATCAACAAACTTAACTGTAACGCTAAAATTTCGGGTGACTTTGAACCACATTCTTTAGCGAGATTGGTCATGTAACTGCGAAAATTATCATAAAATTCTGCGGATACTTGATGCACGGGATTGCCTTCTAAAGGAAATTCAGCAGCGGCATTGATAAAGGCACAACCCCGAAATTCAGGAATTGCCAACCATTCATCGATGACATCAAAAATTGCTAATAATTTAGTTTTTGGTGTATCCGCTCGACTGTTTACTTGGTCGATAAACCAGACATTAAAATCTGCATCCCGTTTGCGTAGAAAAGCAATTATCAAATCGTCTTTAGAAGAGAAATACTTATAAAGACTCATTTTGGTCGTGTTTGCCGCTTTCACAATCGAATCAACGCCCGTTGCCCTAATGCC
>JAQTOX010000139.1 GCA_028713055.1 Methylococcales bacterium
CAATCAACAGGTGTTGCACAAATCAATACTGCGATGAATCAGCTCAATCAGATTACCCAACAAAATGCCAGTGCTTCAGAAGAATTAGCCGCCACCTCAGAAGAGATGAGCGGACAAGCCATGCAAGTACAAGAAATGATGGAGTTCTTTATGATAAATGGTCATAAATCACTGGCGAGCAAGCAGTCGTCTTCCAAACCGATGATAAAAAAGGCAGCGATAAATCATCACCGTGATTTTAATGAAGATGAATTTGTGAAATTTTAGGAGGGTATAAAATGTTTAAAAATATGAAAATAGGAATGCGTCTTGGATTAGGTTTTTGTGTAGTTTTGTTGTTAACGTTTGCCATAATCACTACTGGTGTCAGCAGTATGTCGGCACAAAACGACAGGATGGATAAAATTGTTAATGAAAATGGCGTTAAAATGGCACTGATCAATACGATGTCCGAAAATATTCACATCGTTTCACAGCTCGTACGTAACTTAATCATATTGAATGACGAAACCGCGATGCAAGCGGAGAAAGAAAAGTTATATAAAGCAAGAGAAGCTTATGACAAAGCACGGGAAGATTTGGAAAAATTTCCTGCTACGGAACATGTTCAATCCCTCCGAAAAGCGATTGATGATGCCGCTGTTGCGGCTCGTGAAGCCAACAACAAAGTCATTGAACTGGGACTGGCAAACAAAGCGTCGGAAGCTCAAACGCAACTTATGACTAAATCCGCACCGTTGATAACTAAATGGCAAAATGCTTTAAAAGATAACCAACAGCGTCAGATAGAAAACAACGCTGCAGATGCTAAGGCAGCAGCAGAGTCTTATATCGAGGCTCGCAACCTAATGTGTATGATGGGAGCGATAGCTCTCATTATGGGCGTGGGAATCGCTTTCTGGGTGACACGCTCTATCACGCTGCCACTAAATATAGCCGTAGATGCTGCCAAAAAAATTGCCGAGGGCGATCTAACATCCAAAATTCAAGTCGTTAGCACAGATGAAACGGGTCAGTTGTTACAGGCAATGCAAGATATGACGGGTAAACTATCAGAAATAATTAGCGAAGTTAATAATTCTGCGTCCAACATTGCCGCAGCTAGTGAGGAGGTTTCTGCGACCGCCCAAAGTATTAGTCAAGCGACTAGTGAACAAGCCGCATCAGTCGAAGAAACCAGTGCTGCTGTTGAGCAGATGTCAGCGTCTATTAACCAAAATACGGAAAATGCCAAAGTCACTGAAGGCATGGCAACTCAAAGTAGTAGCGAGGCGGTACAAGGCGGCGAAGCAGTTAAAAAAACCGTGAGTGCTATGAAAAGTATCGCGAGTAAAATTAGCATTATTGATGATATTGCCTATCAAACGAATCTGTTAGCGTTAAACGCCGCGATTGAAGCGGCACGAGCAGGCGAACACGGCAAAGGCTTTGCTGTCGTTGCTGCCGAGGTTCGCAACCTTGCCGAACGTAGCCAAATCGCCGCACAAGAAATTGGAGAACTCGCTAGCAGCAGCGTTGAACTTGCTGAAAATGCGGGTAAACTCCTAGACACCATCGTTCCATCAATTAAGAAAACATCAGATTTGGTACAAGAAATTGCGGCGGCTTCTGAAGAACAATCAACAGGTGTCGCCCAAATCAATACCGCGATGAATCAGCTCAACCAAATTACACAACAAAATGCCAGTGCTTCAGAAGAATTAGCCGCTACCTCAGAAGAGATGAGTGGGCAAGCTATGCAATTACAGGAGATGATGGAGTTTTTTACAATCAGTGGTCACAAACCATCAACGAACAAACGTTCGCCTTACAAGCCGCCGATTAAAAAAGTAGCAATCAGTCATCATGAATTTAACGAAGACGAATTCGTGAAGTTTTAAGATTTTATATCCATGAATAGCTGCACAGTAACGCAAATCGCTCAAGTGGCTAAAAATGATACGGCTGAAATACTCAAAGCGCGTGATTTGGCTTATCGATTAGGGCATTTACGCAAAGACTTGTGGAATAAATTTGGCGGGGTACAAGCGTGGGGTGCAAAACCCGATAAATTGCTGAAAGAGTTTAAACTCACGCATCCGCCTGAAAACTATCAGTTGGATTTTAAGAATTGGGACAAAACCGCCACGCAAGTGTTGGATGATATTCAAATGACCCACGCGGCAATGCGTGAACAAGTCATCCGAAAAATCTACGCCCGTTACAGCGAAAAAGAAACGCGCAAAGCCTTGTGTCACGATTTAAAAACGCTGGTTTATCAAGCGAATAACGTGTTGCATCGCTGGGTTCGTAACGCGTTTGGGCGTGGACACACGCAAGTCACGAATCACATTGTGTTATGCCATAAAAACGGCGCGACGTTTAATCGCAAAAATCGGATTACCGAAGTGGTTTTTAATGGCTTGCCGATTGAAGGCAAAAATAATCGCTACGAAAAAATCACGCTGCGATTCAAAACAGGCAAAGTCAATTTAACAGGTTACGCGACGATTATTTTTCACGAGGACGGTGTTATTCGCTTGCATTATCCTGTGAAAAAAGAAGCTATGCAGAACACCAACAGCAACAAAATTGGCGTGGACAAGGGTTTTACCGAAGCATTGACAGGGTCAGATGGTGAAGTTTATGGGGACGGCATTGGTAAAATCATCACCCAACGGTCGCATTGGTTAAAAACCAAAATGCAGAATCGCCATAAACTCCACGTCCTATACAAAAAAACAGGCAACGAAAACATTAGAAAAAATAATCTTGGACGTAAAACGCTCGATAAGCATACTCACGCGGCGCAAGCACAGTTAAAATCGGTGATACGCCGTGATGTCAGGGTTATTTTTTCTAAATTTGGAACGGTCGTTTGTGAAGATTTATCAGGAAAATTCAACGGTAAATCGCTCGGTAAAAATACCAACAGAAAACTTTCAGCGTGGTGCAAAGGTGAAATCCATCAAGCCTTGACCGAAATTGCAGACAGGACAGGTTCTATTTTAAAGATTGTCAATCCAGCTTACACCTCGCAAGTGGATTATCTGACGGGGACGCTTTTGGGTACTCGAAATGGTGATTGCTTTATCCGTTATACGGGGGAGGTCGTTCAGGCGGACTATAACGCGGCTATGAATATCCTTGCTAGAGACGATGACAAGGATATTAACAGGTACACGCCTTACCAAAAAGTAAAGCAAATCCTGTTAGAGCGTACCGCGTGTTTCACTGAAAAGATGAAACTCGGTGGCGGAGTACCCATCGAAGGTTTAGCGTAGCTGTTTTTCGCAAACCGTAAAATAGGCGATTAGTGGCGGTTTGTCTTAAATACTGCTATTTATTGTTACTCTTCTAAACCACCTGTGAAAAAAATAGGGACAAATTATCATGAGCCTAGCGAAGAAGACGAATTTGTGAAGTTTTAATAAATAAGGAGAAGAGTATGAATGCCATCAGACAAGCGACAAAAATGCTGCCAACCGACAGTGGCAGTGAAGATCAGCAACAATATCTGACTTTTATGTTGGGTGGTGAGACCTATGCCATCAGCATTCTTAGCATCAAAGAGATTATTCAATACGGTCAGTTGACGGAAGTGCCACGAATGCCCGATTTCATTCGCGGCGTAATTAACTTGAGGGGAGCCGTAGTACCGGTTATTGATCTTAGTTCACGTTTTGGTAAATCACCTACACCGATAGGACGACGCAACTGCATCATTATTATCGAAGTTTCGTTAGACGGTAGCACCCAGAATGTCGGCGTAATGGTGGATGCGGTAAACGCAGTTCTCAAGATTCCCGCTAGCGAAATTGAACACGCCCCTTCATTTGGTTCCAATATCCGTGCTGACTTTATTGCGGGTATGGGTAAAATTAAAGGCAAATTCGTAATTATTCTGGATATTCAATATGTGCTATCGATGGATGATATGGCAACTTTAGTTGCTGTGAGTTCTGTCGTGGATGAAAATGTGACAAAGGTGGAGTGACGTACGTAAACATAGGTCGATTTCATCGTCCCAATGACAACAGGATTTGAACCAAAATATGGAGTAAAAAATGACAGGATCTGCATTCCACGACACTAATCCGTTAGCGTCTGCTGTGGTATTGCAAGAAAGGGAATTCGCGCAATTTTGTGACTTAATTTATCGAATTGCAGGTATTACTCTTTCGGCTGCTAAAAAGCCGCTGGTGACTAGTCGGCTCGCAAAACGGCTAGCTCACTATGGGCTGAGCAGTTATGGAGAATACTATAAAATGATTACCGCTACCGATGGCAAAGCGGAATTGCAAATGACTGTAGATTTACTCACCACGAACGAAACACATTTTTTTCGCGAACCTAAACATTTTGATTTTCTGCGTCAACACATTTTATCTGCACGAAAACCCGGTAAGATTTTTCGAATTTGGAGTGCGGCTTGCTCTAGTGGTGAAGAACCCTATAGCATTGCGATGCTACTCGATGATGTATTAGGTGTTGCGCCATGGGAAGTTGTTGCCTCTGATTTGAATACAAAAGTATTAGAAATGGCACGACAGGGACATTATTCCATGGAACGTATGTCGGAGATTCCTCGCCCCTATTTGTCAAAATATTGCCTTAAAGGCGTTGGCAGTCAGGAAGGAACATTATTGATTTCGCGCAAACTCCGCGAACGTATTCAGTTCAAGCAACATAATCTCAACGAAGCTCCACCGTCATTGGGTGAGTTTGATGTGATATTTCTGCGTAACGTCATGATTTACTTTGATCAAAATACTAAACGTCAGGTTGTATCACGCCTGCTGACACTACTGCGTCCTGGTGGATATTTTTTAATTGGTCACTCCGAAACATTGAACGGTGTAAATGAAGAGGTACGTTTAGTACAGCCATCTGTTTACATAAAGCCCTAAAATGATCAATTTACTGCATCCTGTAGAAGTGTTTCTGCACCCTGGTGATTATTATTTTGGTGGTCAAGATACACGTATTCATACCATATTGGGTTCCTGTGTTTCAGTAACCTTTTGGCACCCTCGGCTGTTGGTAGGAGGAATGTGCCATTACATGTTGCCAGAGCGACGTAATGTAGGTGGAGTAAACGAATGGATTGCGCTTGATGGACGTTATGCCGATGCGGCGATTGCCTTACTATTGGAAAAAATGGATATTATTGGCGTTCCCTATGGCGAATATCAGGTTAAATTATTCGGTGGTGGCAATATGTTTCCTGAAATACCAGGAAATAAAATGCTTGATATTGGTACTCGAAATATACATGCGGCACGAAAACTTGTAAAAAAACATGGTTTCAATTGCATCGCTTCGCACTTGGGAGGTACCGGATCTCGCACTGTGATTTTTGAACTGTGGAGCGGAGATGTGTGGATTAAACACTGTACTTGTTGTCCTCAACCGAGTATTAAAAAATAAACAGGAATTTTGAAGTGACTCAGATAAAAGTGTTGTTAGTGGATGATTCCGCCGTGGTACGACAAGTGTTGACAGCTAATTTGTCGAGAGATCCAAGTATTACCGTAATCGGTGCCGTTGCCGACCCCTTATTTGCTATGACGCGAATGCGTATAGAGTGGCCCGATGTCATCGTATTAGACGTGGAAATGCCACGCATGGACGGTATCACGTTTTTGAAAAAATTGATGTCAGAACGACCCACTCCAGTAGTCATTTGTTCCTCGCTCACCGATAAAGGCGCAGAGACGACTATGCAAGCATTAGCCGCTGGAGCGGTCAGTATCATTAGCAAACCTAAAATGGGCGTTAAACAATTTTTGCAAGATGATTCAGAAAATTTGATTGCCGCTGTCAAAGCCGCCTCTCGTGCTAATGTACGCAGATTATCCGCTGCTGTGCCAGTGCCAGTTAAATTAACGGCGGATGCTATTCTCCCTGCTGCTCTTACTGCTATGGCGGAAACCACCGATCGGATTGTCGCTATCGGTACGTCTACTGGTGGAACACAAGCACTAGAAGTTGTCTTGACCGCTTTGCCGCGTGTTTGTCCTGGCATCGTTATCGTGCAGCACATGCCTGAGAAATTTACAGCTGCATTCGCAGCCCGTCTAAATAGTTTATGTCAAATTGAAGTACGGGAAGCTGTCAACGGTGATCGAGTAATACCCGGACGCGCACTGATTGCACAAGGTGGACGACACATGCTGCTCAAGCGGAGCGGAGCGCAGTACCATGTTGAAATTGTGGACGGTCCGTTAGTTACTCGTCATCGCCCATCAGTAGATGTGTTATTTCGTTCGGTTGCTAAGTGTGCAGGCAAAAACGCACTAGGTATCATCATGACGGGTATGGGGGATGACGGAGCTAGAGGATTAAAGGAAATGTATGACATGGGAGCGCATACTTTGGGACAGGATCAAGATAGTTGTGTGGTATATGGAATGCCAAAGGAAGCGTTAAAACTTGGGGCGGTAAACAGGGAACTGCCT
>JAQTOX010000019.1:0-11555 GCA_028713055.1 Methylococcales bacterium
TGTAACGGCATTGATATTGCTGAGACAAAAGTATCCACTATTTAATTAAAGGTTATCTTAATGAAAAAAATACTAGCTATATTTGCACTTACTTTTGCTTTTACGGCAAATGCCACTGAGGTCGGACAACCCGCACCACAATTTACATTGCCCTCGCTAAAAAACGATGCGCCCACATCGTTAAAGCAATTCGCGGGCAAAGTGGTGTATTTGGATTTTTGGGCTTCATGGTGTGCGCCGTGTAAGACATCGTTTCCATTATTGAATAAATTACACGCCAAACTCAAAGCACAAGGTTTTGAAGTCGTTGCGGTCAATTTAGATGAAGATAAAGTGAATGGCGAAAAATTCTTACAAGAAATTCCAATTGATTTCACGGTGTTACGCGATGCCAAAGGCGAATGGGCGGATCAATATGTTGTCGAATCTATGCCAACTTCTTTTATCATTGATAAAAATGGTATTGTGCAAAAAATCCATCATGGTTTTAACAGCGACGACATTAAAGAATTGGAAGCAAAAATTACTGAATTGTTGGCAAAGAAATGAAACTTATCACAACGTTTTTGTTAATCGGTTTTACTTTGTCGTTAACGGCGTGCAGTGAAGTTTTGCCACGTCAACGCGGTAATTTAGCGTTGCCACAAATGTCTTTAACGCCTGACCCACTAGAATTCGGTCTACGACAACACACCGCACTTAGTAAAGAAGCCACCAATGGTGGTTATGGTGGCGGTGGTGGCGGATGTGGTTGCAATTAACAAGGAAGAAAAATGAAACACAATAAAACAACTACTGTGCTGGCAAAATTAAATTTGGCTGCACTTGCATTGACTG
The DNA here is from genome assembly GCA_028713055.1 of Methylococcales bacterium. Taxonomy (GTDB): domain Bacteria; phylum Pseudomonadota; class Gammaproteobacteria; order Methylococcales; family Methylomonadaceae; genus UBA10906. Next base: position 838 of record JAQTOX010000019.1, read on the forward strand.
GTGTGATGCAAGATGCAAATGCGGGGCGCGTCGAAGAAAATTACAGCGGTGATTTCCAATACGGGCATTATTCCGAAAGCGGCAATCGCATGAGTATCGATATTTTTGATATGGCGGTTTCTACGCCGATTGGAAAAAATATGACGTTTTCAGGTAGTGCTGTGCGAGACGTAATTTCTGGTGCATCACCACAATACAGCAACAAAAACGGCAAAGGGCAGATTGTTCAAACGTTAAGTGGCGCGTCGGGTAACGCAAAAACAAGCCCTTGCGGTAGTTCGATTTGCGATCAACGCGACGGTGTGAATTCAGCATTGACATATTTTTTCGATAACGCGGCATTAAATTTTGGCGGTGGGTTTTCGCAAGAACAGGATTACACCTCACGTTTTGCTAATAGTACTTTGAGTTGGGATTTTAATAAGAAACTGACGACGTTAAATTTAGGTGGTTCAGTCGCGTTTGATGTCATTGAACCAACAAATACCAACCGAGATTGTAATAGTGCCGCAAAAGGCGTTGGTGACTGTCACAAAACCAGTCAACAATATCTGTTAGGCGTGTCGCAAATCATCGATAGAAATTCGTTGTTACAACTTAATATGACTTACAGCTACAGCGACGGTTATTTGTCTGACCCGTACAAGCAAGTTTATTTCTATGCAACGGATAATTTGGCAGTTAATGATCTTTCGGGTATTAGTACCGATAAACGCCCGCGTCAAAAAACGCAGTTTGCATGGCTCGCACAATATGTTCACAACTTTGAAGCTCTGAATAATGCGGCATTACACGCAGATTATCGTTTTGCTATGGATGATTGGGGGGTGAATTCACACACCACCGAATTAAGTTGGCATCAACCAATTGGTGCGGGTTGGCAAGTCATTCCACGCTTCCGTTACTATTCACAAGATAGCGCAAATTTTTATTCGCCAATTTTTGTTGGGAACAAGAAAGATTTTAGTGCGTATTCAAGCGATTATCGATTAGCAGGATTTGGTGCAATTTCGGGTGGTTTAAAAATCGCGAAAACTTTCACTGAACTTCACAAATCAATTGAACAAATGAAACTCCAAGCAGGCGTTGAATACTACGATCATAGTGCGAGTTATCAATTAGGTGGCAATAGTTTAGGCAGTTTTACGGACTTTAGTTATTACTTAGTCAATGCTTCTATCAATTTTAAATTTTAATCATGAATAAATTTTTTACTATTTTCACGCTGTGGTTAAGCGTTATTTCGTTTGCAATAGCAGACGCGCCAACGGCGAATATACAAGTTAAGACCTTAAATGCGAATTTTCCCGCGCACTACAAAATTGATTTCACTGTTCCTGCTGAACATCATGCCTATTTAGATAAAGGCGATGAGCAAATGTATATTCCCATTACGTTTGATGCGAATGGCACATTGGCTGGCGCGGGGTTGAAAATTGAGAAACTTGATAAACCGGTTGGCGTTTATGAAGAAGCCGTAAAAGCAACCGTTCTGCGTGATACTGGCGAATTTTTGTTAACGTTATCGGGTTCAGCGAATATAGCCACCTTTCCACTTTCGGTGAAATACCAGCTTTGCAACGATGTGACACATCAATGTTTTCGTCCACAAATCGTTTCAGTTGATTTGAAATTACCTGCAAGTTCAGCGGCGAAAAAAGTTGAACCTGTTAGCGACGAAAGTTTTACTGATCAACTGCTAGGCTTATTCAAAAACAACAAAGACAACGTGTTGATTATGTTTGGTTTGATGTTGTTAGCGGGAATGTTGTCAGTCGCTACGCCGTGCGTTTACCCGATGTTACCCATTACGTCGATGTTTATCGTTGGTCGTGCTAATGGAATTGCGGCTAAAGAAAAACAACACGCGCTGGTTTATGTGATTGGTATCGTCTGCACTTATATGTTACTTGGTTTGATGGCAGGCATGACCGGTGGTGCATTTAATACATTTATGCAATCGGGCTGGGTCAATTTAGCGTTTGCCTTGTTTTTCACATTTTTTGCCATAGCTTTGTTAGGTTTTTACGAACTCGGCTTTATGCAAAACGAAGTACACGAATTAGATCAACATTCAGCACGTGTCGGTGGTTTAATCGGAACGTGGATGATGGGTGCAGTTGCTGGACTAGTGATTTCACCTTGTGTCGGGCCAATTGTTTTCGCGCTACTTTTGCAAGTCGCGGACAATATCGCCGACAAAGCCGCCGCTTTAGCACAACTTAATCAAACGCTCACCTTTGCCGATAAATTCACGATTTCGCTACAAGGTAGCGTAATGATGGCAGGATTTGGTTTAGGCGTGGGCTTACCGTTTTTTCTGGTCAGTGTCGTGAAATTCAAAAAATTACCCCGCGCGGGTTATTGGATGAACAAAATCAAATACGCCTTTGGATTTCTCATTTTATATTTCGCTTATGCGTATTTAAATAAAGCGATGGGAGTATTTGGCGTGGATTCAGAAACTACTTTAGTTTTAGCATCGGGCGCACTTTTCGTGTGGATTGCCGTTGTTCATTGCAACGTGTTGAGCTTAATGCCACCTGACGCGCAACCTAATCACAAGTTCGCCCATTTTATGGGTGTGATGACGATGTTGATTGGTGTTTGGTTAATTGTGACGAGTTTTGGACATTTGCCGATTTTGAAATCAGCAATTAAATCCGCTGTCGCGTCCGAAGCCACGACCGGCACAAACGAACTGATTGAAACTGAAGCTGGAATTGATTGGTATCGCAATTTTGACGCGGCTCAAAAAGTTGCACAACAAACGGGGAAACCTATTTTCATCGATTTTTATGCGAGCTGGTGTGCAAACTGTGTGGCATTTAAATCTGAAACAAAAAACAATGCCGCATTAAATGAAGCTCTACGCACCAAAGCAATTGCTGTGAAATTGGTGGATAAAGAACCTGAATTTGAAAAATTCCGTGAAAATCCAGCACATCGACAATTGAAAATTGGTTTGCCGTATTTTGCGATTGTGAAAGCTGACGGCAGCGTTTTATGGTCAGGTACGGATTATCAAGCTACTGAAAAAATGATTGCCGTGTTAAACGAAAACAATCAGTAACAAATCTTTTTAATTTTAAACTTTTAGGACATTCTTATGAAAAAGAAAATTATCATCACCGCGATTTTAGGATTTGCGGCGGCTTTATCTGCGTCGACAGCGTTCGCACAAGCGCAATATGCTTTCGATTTAGGCGTTTATCCAAAATGCAATGGCTGTCATAACAATGCAGCAGATTATTATGGCGGCAATAAAGGCAACGTACTTCCTGGCGCGGCGTGGAATCATTTAGCGATTTCTACTCCTGCTTCGCCAACCTGTACAGGTAAGCAGGTTTTAGATGCCACAACAAATACGTGCATTACGCCCGTTCCTGTTTGCACAGGTGGAACAGTTTTAAATGCAGCTAAAGATACTTGCGTTGCACCACCGCCACCAACGTGTACGAACGGACAAGTTTTGAATCCTGCTCAAACGGCATGTATTACACCAGCACCAGTCGTTCCAACATGTACAAATGGACAAGTTTTAAATCCAGCTCAAACGGCATGTATTACACCAACACCAGTCGTTCCAACGTGTACGAACGGACAAGTTTTGAATCCTGCAAAAACGGCATGTGTTACATCGACACCAGTCGTTCCAACGTGTACGAACGGACAAGTTTTGAATCCTGCAAAAACAGCATGTATTTCTGCACCAGTAACTAAGGTAAATACTGCACCTGTATTAAATGCTGTCGCACCACAATGGGATGCAAAAGTAGGCGAGTTAATTTCGATTCCATTGTCTGTGAAAGATGCCGAGCAAGATACGTTTACGATGACTGGCAGTGTTAACGGTTCTAAATTCAGTGCCGTGCATCCGGATGCAGCGGGATTGCCATCGATTGATTTCACATGGACACCCACCGCTACGCAAGTAAATAAAATTTTCACGGTTACTTTTCAAGCCAAAGAAACCAAAACTACACAACATTTAGCTTCGAATAAAGTGTCGGTGAAAATTCGCGTTTGGGCAGCGGGTAACAAAAGTGCAGCATCCATTACAAAGTTGAATGTAATTACGAGTAAGTGGACAGCAGGTAAATTAAATTTAGCGGGAAATGTCGTGCTTAATAGCTTATTAACACCCGCTGAAAAACAAACATTTATTGCTCAAAAATTGGATTTAACTGTTTCTAGTAGTAGTGGAGCGTTGGTCGGTTCAACACCATTAACACTCGATACTAAAGGTAATTGGTCAGCCACTTTGCCTGTTACGCAGTCACCTTGTGACATTATTTTGCAGTTTGATGGTCAAAACGCCGCCCGTACTGTTGTTGGTTGTGTCAAACCTGTTGCGGTTATTGCGACACCTGTTACTGTTGCAAGCAATGTGACCAATCCATTTAAAGGCGGGGAACATGAAAGTGACGAAAATGATGAACATGAAAATAATGAACACGATTAAACGTTAATTCAACAAACGTGTAACAAGATTATCCTATTAGCTGGGCGGACTAAAAAGTTCGCACCAGCTTTTTTATTTTCAAGACGTTGAAATTCAAACTAAAAGTGAGAAGTTATTAGACCTTTGCCAAGCGAGTTGTTGAAATGGCAATTAAAGAAGATGAAAACGTGGCAATGGGCTTTATTAACGGAAAAATTAAATGACTTTAGAATTCAATAGTAGTTACGAAACATGTGTAACTATTTAAACCGTTTAACAAAATTATTTCGTATCGGCTGGGCGGCAAAAAAGGTTCGGGCAAGCCAAAATGAAACAGAAAAATTACTCGCGCAACGTGCATTAGTGGCTTTACTCGCTGATGCACGTGGCATTAGTTCAAAAGTCGGACAACTTTTCGCTGCCGTTGAAGGCGGCAGCGCATTTCAATCGCTCACCGACAGCGTTCCCGCGTTACCTCTCAAAGTTATGTTACCGATTTTAGAAAAAAGTTTGGGTTATTCACCAAAAACTGTTTTCAAAAACATTCAATCCGCCACCGCTGCCGCTTCATTAGGACAAGTCCATTTAGCTGAATTTTATAACGGCGTACCCGTTGTCATAAAAATCCGTTATCCCGACATTGCTGACGCAGTTTCTGTCGAATTGAAATTAGCTAATTTGATGCCTAGTGTCAGCAAAGTTCAAGAATGGGGATTTGATTTATCGGCATATAAACAAACGCTTTTCGATACCTTGCAACGTGAATTGGATTACCGTTGCGAAGCCAAAACTCAAACTTATTTCCGTGAAAATGTGCGTGTACCGCGTTTGGAAATTCCGCATGTCTATGATGAATTTACTAGCGATTGCGTGTTGGTGCAAAGTCGCGCCACGGGTGTGACTTTTCCAGAAATTATGAATTGGTCAGAATCCGAACGCCGATTGATTGCAGAAACGTTGTTGCAAACTTTATTTACCAGTTTATTTGTCGCTGGTGAAGTTCACGCTGACCCACACAACGGCAATACATTTTATAACCACGCCGACCACGATTCGATGGTGACGTTATTGGATTTTGGTTGCACGGTTTCGTTGAATAAAACACGCCGATTAGCGTTGTTAAAATTGATTTTAGGTTGTCGTGAAAAAAGTGAGGTTAATCCATTAGATTGCTTTGTGGCATTAGGTTTTGAGGTGCAAAAACTCGTGCATATTCAAGGCGCATTGCCCTTATTGAGCCAAATGTTATTTCGTCCATTTTTGAGCAACCATGTTTTTAATTTAGCGGAATGGCAACTTGAAAAAAATATCGCGGATTTGTTAGGTGAAAAACGCTGGTGGTTTCGTTCGGCAGGTGCAGCAAATGTATTACTGCTAATGCGAGCATTTCAAGGTTTGACGCAACAATTGCAACAGTTGCGAATCAATTTGAATTGGTGGGAATTGTTAGAAAAAAGCGTTGGTGAAAAGCTATTACAACAAGCTCGTGATTTACATTTACCAGCGATAAATCTGGCGGGAACAGAATTTAAAATTTTAGATTTTGCATCTCAAGCCAAAAAATTGCACGTCGAAATTAACAAAAATAATCAGCCGTTAGTGTCGGTTGAATTGCCTGCTGAAACCGCGTTAAATTTGGAAACGTTAATACCTGATGAGGTGAGATTGGAATTAGTTAAAAGTGGTTTGATTGATTTAGTCGGCGTGTTACAACGCTTAAAATCCGAAGGTTTAAGCCCACAAGTTTTATTCGCTTGCGAGCTTGGAGAAAAAAAATATCGCGTATGGTTAGCGTAACCAATCCTGCGGTTTCAAATAGGTTTCGTACAATTCAGATTCTGGTGTTCCAGCTTCAGGTTGCCAGTTATATTTCCAATTCACAACTGGTGGTAACGACATCAAAATCGATTCTGTTCGTCCACCTGATTGCAAACCGAATATCGTGCCGCGATCATAAATCAAATTGAATTCCACATAACGTCCACGACGATACAATTGGAAATCTCGTTCACGTTCACCATACGGCGTGTCTTTACGTTTTTGAACAATCGGTAAATAGGCTTGAATGTAAGCATTGCCAACGCTTTGCATAAACGCAAAACATTCTTCAAAACTACCTTCGTTTAAATCATCAAAAAATAATCCGCCCACGCCGCGAGTTTCGTTGCGGTGTGTTAAAAAGAAATACTCGTCACACCACTTTTTGTATTTTGAATAAACATCTGCGCCAAAGGGTTCACACGCTGCGCGTGCTGTTTCGTGCCAAAATAAAACGTCTTCTTTGAATGGATAAAACGGTGTTAAATCAAAACCACCACCAAACCACCAAATCGTGGGTTCACCTTCTTTTTTAGCGATAAACAAACGTACATTCGCATGAGAGGTTGGAACATAAGGGTTTTTCGGATGAATAACCAATGACACGCCCATGGCTTCAAATTTCCGATTCGCCAATTCTGGACGATTTGCAGTGGCAGAAGCAGGTAAATTAAAGCCTGAAACGTGCGAAAAATTTACACCACCTTGTTCAAAAACATCACCATTTAAAACACGAGTTCGCCCACCGCCGCCTTCTTCACGTAACCATTTATCTTCAATAAAACGTGCGTTCGGTTCCTCACCTTCTAAACTGGTGCAAATATGGTCTTGTAAATTTAGTAAGTAATTTTTAACTTCGTCAATCTGGTCTTGATTCATTGTGAAATCTCTACGGGTTGAAAGTGGCGTAAATCTAACAGTTTTTACGTGAAAGCGGCAATAAGAATTCAACTTTTATGTAATAATCAGAACTTCTTTTAACCCGACTATTTTTAATTTTTTATGACGACTTACCCCACGCTTGAAACCTTTGTTGGCAATACGCCGTTAATCCGTTTGCAACGTTTACCTTATCCTTCGAGCAATATCATTTTGCTTAAGCTCGAAGGTAATAATCCCGCTGGTTCAGTCAAAGACAAACCTGCGTTAAGTATGATTACTCGCGCTGAAGAACGTGGTGAAATCAAATCTGGCGACCGTCTAATTGAAGCGACTAGCGGAAATACCGGCATTGCGTTAGCAATGGTGGCAGCGATTAAGGGCTATAAAATGACGCTGATTATGCCCGACAATATGACTGCCGAGCGCGTTGCTGCCATGCAAGCGTATGGCGCAGAGATTATTTTAACGCCGGCTGCGGGTAGCATGGAGGCAGCGATTGATTTGGCGAGAGAAATGGAAGCAGCTGGCAAAGGAAAAATTCTCGACCAATTTTCAAATCCCGATAATCCTCGCGCCCATTACGAAACTACAGGCGTTGAAATTTGGCGCGATACAAACGGTGAAGTGACGCATTTCGTCAGCGCGATGGGAACGACTGGCACAATTATGGGAACGTCAAAATATCTCACGGAACAAAATCCAGATATTCAAATCATCGGTGTGCAACCTGAAGGTGATTCTAAAATTGCCGGAATTCGTCGCTGGCCACTCGAATACTTGCCTAAAATTTATGAACCAAATCGCGTGAACCGAATTATCGATGTCGATCAAATTTCGGCAGAAAATATGACGCGCCGTTTAGCCAAAGAAGAAGGTGTTTTTGCTGGCGTTTCATCGGGTGGTGCAGTGTGGGCGGCATTGAAATTGGCGAATGAAGTGGAAAATGCGGTTATTGTGACTATCATTTGCGATCGCGGAGATCGCTATTTATCCACTGGATTATTTTCTTGTTGACATCCATCTGCCCAGCCTTGAACGGTTGGTTCTTTCGCTACTTAGGATAAAAACAAAATGTCGGGGTTTTAAGAATTGAACCCCGACAAAACACTCTCTCTAGCCAGCTAGTTAACTTTCAACAATTCCACGTCAAAAATTAACGCCGCATTCGGTTGAATATCACGACCTGCGCCGCGTGTTCCATAAGCCAAATCAGACGGAATATAAAAACGATATTTCGCACCTTCCGTCATGAGTTGAACGCCTTCTGTCCAACCAGCAATGACCCGATTCAACGGAAAACTGGTGGGTTCGCCACGTTTATAAGAACTATCAAATTCTTTACCCTCTAACGTTGTTCCAGCGTAATGTACAGTCACCGTATCTGTTGCGGCGGGATTTTTTGTGCCGGTACCTTTGGTTAAAACTTCATATTGCAAACCACTCGCGGTGGTGGTGATATTCGCTTTTTTAGCGTTTTCAGCCAAAAAAGTTGCGCCCGCAGTTTTGTTTTCTTCCGCTGTTCCGGCTTGTGCAGATGATGCCATCGTTAATCCTAAAAAAATAATTTTTAAAAATGAAAAAAGTTTGCTCACAGAATTGAATTCCTAAGTTAATAAAAAATAACGTGGCAAAGGATACTTGATTTGAGTATTTTCGCAAAAAACTCTATTGCTACTGATTTCATTTTGTAACGGTTGTGTCACAATGAAACTGGCGTTTTAGTCTTAACTTAATTGACACACAAAACTGCTAGGCTTTCGCAATCATTTCTTACTTTCTGGAGTTGTTTATGGGTCCGCATTATTTAAATCGTTTTTTTACGCCAAAATCAGTTGCTATCGTTGGTGCGTCTGAACGCCCTGAAAGCGTGGGTTATCGATTATTGCTCAATATGCAAGAAGCTGAATTCAAAGGTGGCTTGTATCCTGTCAACAATAAACGTGAAGAAATTTTAGGGTTAAAAGCTTACCCGGACTTAAATGCTGTTCCTGAAGATTTAGATTTAGTAGTCATTTCAACACCCGCGCCAACCGTACCAAGTGTAATGCGTCAATGCGGTGAAAAAGGCGTAAATTCCGTCATTATTATCACCGCTGGGTTTGGTGAATTGGGCGACGAAGGTAAACGTTTACAGCAAGAAGTATTAGATATTGCCCATCGTTACGGCATTCGTATTATTGGCCCAAATTGTTTGGGTGTGGCGCGTCCGAGTGGATTTTTAAACGCCACTTTTGGCGACGGTACAATTAAAGACGGCAATTTGGCGTTACTTTCACAATCAGGCGCAGTCTGTACGGCGATTTTAGATTGGGCAAAATCGCAAGATATTGGCTTTTCAACTGTTGTTTCAATGGGTGGCGCGGCAGATATTGATTTTGGCGAAGTGTTAGATTATTTGGCAACAGACACCAAAACGACGGGGATTTTAATGTACGTTGAAGGCATCCGTGATGCACGCCGATTTTTGAGCGGTTTAAAAGCAGCAGCGCGATTGAAACCTGTGATTCTAATTAAATCGGGGCGTCACGAAGCGGGCATTAAAGCCGCTATGTCGCATACGGGGGCAATGGTCGGTGGTGACAGTGTATTTGATGCTGCAATTGAACGCGCCGGTGTCGTTCGCGCTTACAGCATTTCTGAATTATTTTCAGCCGCTCGCGTATTAGCAAATAATTACGAAGTCAAAAAAGACCGTTTAGCCATTATCACCAACGCTGGTGGCCCAGGTGTAATGAGTACCGATCGTGCCGAAGATGTCGGCATTAAAATGGCAGAACTTAGCGAAGAGAGTTTGCACGCGCTCAACGAAGTTTTACCGGTGCATTGGTCGCATGCAAACCCTGTTGATATTTTGGGCGATGCAAGTTCGGAACGCTATAAACAATCGCTCGAAGTGTGTTTAAACGATGACAACATCGACGGTGTGTTGGTTATTTTAACGCCTCAAGCCATGACTAATCCGACTGAAGTGGCGGAGTTTATTATCGAAGGCGCGAAACACAGCAAAAAACCCGTCTTAGCCGCATGGACAGGTGGCGCAAAAGTAGAAGAAGGTCGCGCCTTATTTGCTAACAGCAACGTCGCGCATTTCAACACGCCCGAAGTCGCGGTGGATGCGTTTGGCTTTTTAGCGAATTACGCGCAAAACCAAATTTTACTCAAACAAATTCCATCGCCATCCGATGAACGCGCTACGCCAGATGTTGCTGGCGCACGTTTGATTATCGAACGTGTACTTGCTGAAGGGCGTGATGTTTTGACGGCTCAAGAAGCTAAAGCAATTCTCGCCGCATTCCATATTCCGGTGAATCAAACGATTAAAGTCACCAACGCAAAAGACGCGATGATTGCCGCAGAAACCTTGCGTTTTCCTGTAGTGTTAAAAATCAATATGCCTGAATTCAGCCACAAATCCGACATCGGCGGCGTGCGTTTGAACATTAACAGTGTTGAAGACATTTCGCGTAATTTCTCAGAAATGGAACACGCGATTAAAAGTAAATATCCCGAAATCAAAGAAGTCGGCATGACCGTTGAAGCCATGTTTAAATCAGACAGCGGACGCGAATTGATG
>JAQTOX010000019.1:11565-27681 GCA_028713055.1 Methylococcales bacterium
TGATGATTGGTGTGGTACGTGATCCCGTTTTTGGTCCTGCAATTAGCTTTGGGTTGGGCGGCACAATGGTCGAAATTCTCAAAGATAACGCCGTTGCATTACCGCCGTTAAATGCGTACATGGTTGAACAAATGATTGCGAAAACCAAAGCCGCGAAATATCTACAGCAATTCCGCAATATGCCTGCCGCAAATAAACAAGCGTTAGTTGACGTGTTGTTGAACATTTCTGAAATGGTCAGCGAATTGCCCGAAATTTTAGAACTTGATATTAACCCACTGATTGTCGATGCACATGGTGCAATTGCAGTGGATGCCAGAATCAAAGCGCAAACTTCTCATCAACTTAGCCGTTACGCACACATGGCGATTCATCCCTATCCACACGAATTGACGCAACATTATTTAGCGGCAAACGGTGCAAATGTCACGATTCGCCCAATTCGTCCCGAAGATGCAAAAATGGAAACGGATTTTGTTAGTCGTTTATCCGAAAAAACAAAATACTTCCGTTATCACCAAGCATTGCAAGAACTCACACCCGAAATGTTGGTACGTTTCACGCAAATTGATTACGATAAAGAGATGGCGTTTGTCGCTGTAACGGACGACCCAAATTTACCAAATGAATTAGGCGTAGGACGTTACGGCGTTAATCCTGACGGGCATTCGGTAGAATTTGCGATTGTGGTAGCGGATGATTGTCAGCGTTTGGGTATTGGCTCAAAACTTATGAAAACACTGATGCAAACTGCAAAATCAAAAGGAATGTTGACCTTTGAAGCTGAAGTTTTAAGCTCAAACGAGCCAACGTTGGAAATGGTAAAAAAACTCGGTTTTAGCGTCGAAACAATCGCAGGAACGACTGAGTTAGTACGCGTAATTAAAGATTTACGCCAATAATTGGAGAGAATTTTTTATGCAACAATTTATAAGACAACTCGCGCAAGAAAACGATTTTCAATCGACGCGCTTATTGAAAATTTTGCGAGCGGTTCAAGCGCGATATTTTCATATTCCTAAAGCGGCGATTGAACAACTTGCACTTATATTAAGCATTCCCCGCACCCAAATTCAAAACGTGATTGAGTTTTACAGCTTTTTTCACCTTGAACCGCGCGGGAAATACGACATTTTAATCAGTAGTTCAATTACTGATCTAATGGTTGGACAAGAAGAACTCATCAATTATTTTTCGGAAAAATTAGGCGTTAAAATTGGTGAAGTTCGTGCGGATGGCGTGGTTAGTTTGAATAATACGTCTTGTACCGGAATGTGTGACCAATCGCTTGCAGGTTTAGTGAACGGTTATGCGCTGACGAATTTAACAAAATCACGCATCGATGAAATCGTTGAAAATGTGAACAAACAACTGCCATTAGAACAATGGTCGAGTGATTTGTTTACAGTCGCTGATAACATTATTAAGCCCGATTTATTGCTAAACCAAAAACCAACGCAAGGCGAAGCTATCAATGCAACATTTGCACGCGGTTTAAAAGAAACGCTCGATGAAGTGGAAAAATCAGGTTTGCGTGGACGCGGTGGCGCAGGTTATACGACAGCTTGGAAATGGAAATTTTGTAGTGAAGACGAAGGAATTTGCGATATTGAAGCGCAAAGACAAAAACAACGCTACATTATTTGCAACGCTGACGAAGGCGAACCCGGTACATTTAAAGATCGCGTTTTGTTAAATTCTTATGCTGATTCAGTCTTTGAAGGCATGACCGTTGCGGCAGCAATTATCGGAGCGACACAAGGTTTCATTTATTTGCGTGGCGAATATCTACATCTTTATGAAAAACTGGAAGCGATTTTAGCGGTACGTCGTAACGCCAATTTGCTTGGCAAAAACATTTTGCAACACGGTTTTGATTTCGATATTGAAATTTGTCTCGGCGCGGGCGCGTATATTTGCGGCGAAGAATCGGCGTTAATTGAATCGCTCGAAGGCAAAGCGGGCATTCCACGCAATCGTCCACCCTATCCTGTAACCAGCGGTTATTTAGGCAAACCCACGTCGGTAAATAACGTCGAAACATTTTTAGCCGCGGCAAATATCGCCATTCACGGCGGTGACTGGTTTGCAAATCTCGGCACAGCAAAATCAAAAGGCACAAAAGTTTTAAGTATCAGCGGCGATTGTGCGAAAGCGGGAATTTACGAATATCCCTTCGGCACGACGATTCAAACAGTTTTGGACGATTGTGGCGCGACGGATGTTTTAGGTGTTCAAGTGGGCGGACCTTCTGGGACGTTTATTTCTAATGACGAATTTGAACGCAAATTAGCGTTTGAAGATTTAGCCACAGGCGGTTCGTTTATTGTATTTAATAACAGTCGTTCGATTTTGGACGTGGTGCATAATTTCAGTCATTTCTTCGCACACGAAAGTTGTGGCTTCTGTACGCCATGCCGTGTGGGAACGTCGTTACTCAAAAAACAAGTGGATAAAATTGTCGAAGGTCACGGCAGCGCAGGTGACATTGTCGCGTTGGAAGAATTGTGTCAGTTGATTAAAAATTACAGCCATTGTGGATTAGGTCAAACTGCTGCTAATCCAGTGTTGACGACGTTAGAGCGTTATCCTGAGCTATACCAAAATATGTTGAAAAAGATCAGTTATGAACCTGGTTTTGATTTAGATAAATCTTTAGAAACCGCACGACGTATGGCACATCGTGACGACGCAGCGGCGCATTTGGCGCAAGTGGAGTAGAATATGAATAAATCCATTGTTATCGATGGCAAAAACATTCCGTTTGAAGACGGGCAAACTATTATGCAAGCGGCAACAGCGGCGGGCGTTTATATTCCGCATTTGTGCCACAATCCAAAATTCACACCGCATGGCAGTTGCAAATTGTGTACGGTGAAAGTCAACGGACGTAATTGTAGCGCATGTACATTTCCTGCTGCCGAAGGTCAAACGATTACAAATATCACCCAAGAACTAAATGACGACCGCGAAAAAATCACGCAAATGTTGTTTGTCGAAGGTAATCATTTTTGCCCGTCATGTGAAAAAACAGGCAATTGCAACTTGCAAGCCGTGGCTTATCATTTGGGCATGACCGACAATCATTTTCCGCATTTCTTTGAAAACCGCGAAGTCGATGCCTCGCATCCTGATGTGATGATTGACCACAACCGTTGCATTTTCTGCACGTTGTGCGTTCGCGCCAGTCAGCAAGAAGATGGCAAAAATGTGTTTTCGATTAGCGGACGGGGCATTGAAAAACGTTTAGTTGTGAATTCAGAAAGCGGTTTACTGAAAGATTCAGATTTAGATGTGAATGATTGTGCGGCGCATATTTGTCCAACAGGGGCGATTTTAATTAAACGCACAGGCTATAAAGTGCCGATTGGACAACGCATTTATGACCATTCGCATATTGACACCATCACGTTAGCCGCCGAAGGAGCAAGCCATGACGAATAAAAAAGTAAAAGTTGCGACGGTTTCGTTAGCAGGCTGTTTTGGTTGCCACATGTCATTTTTGGATTTGGATGAACGCTTGGTGGAGTTGGTTGAACACGTTGAGTTCGACCGTTCGCCGCTCACTGATATTGAACATTGCAGCAGCGATTGCGACATTGGTTTGATTGAAGGTGGTGTCTGTAATTCTGAAAACGTTCACGTTTTGCGCGAGTTTCGTAAAAATTGCAAAATTCTCGTAGCCGTTGGCGCGTGTGCGATTAACGGCGGTTTACCAGCAATGCGAAATCACATTAGTTTGGAAGACTGTTTAAACGAAGCCTACGTTAGCGGGGTTGGTGTTGAAAATCCGCAGATTCCAAATGACGTGGAATTGCCGTTGTTATTGGATAAAGTGCATCCGCTTCATGAAGTGGTGAAAATCGATTATTTCTTGCCAGGTTGTCCACCATCAGCAGACGTGTTTTGGAAATTTTTAACGGATTTGCTCGCAGGTCGCGAACCCTCGTTAAGTTATGAATTAGTGCATTTTGATTAACAATTAGCGATAAAAAAGCCCCGATTTGCGAAATGCAATCGGGGCTTTTTGGTTTTATTCTTTCAAATAAATGAACCAATAAACCAACCCTACAAAGATACTGCCACCAACCATATTGCCTAATGTTACAGGCAATAAATTCGCCATAAATCCCGTGAAGTTTAAATGCGATAAATCAGTTGTGCCAACGGCTTTCATGATTTCAGGATTATATTGAGCGATAATGCCTGCTGGAATGAAATACATATTCGCCACGCAATGTTCAAATCCCATTGTAACGAAAGCAGTAATAGGAAAAAGGATGGCAAGAATTTTATCGGTGACAGAATGACACGCAAAACATAACCACACAGCTAAACAGACCAGCGCATTACACAAAATACCGCGTGCAAAAGCGGCGGTAAAACTTAGATTTACCTTATCATTAGCAATAAGCACGGCTTTTGCACCTACTGTACCACTCGTCATTAGCCAATGGTCGCTAAGATAAATCAGAAATACCACGCCCAATGAACCGATTAAATTACCGATAAAAGCCACACTCCAATTCGCAGCTATTTGTTTGAGCGTAATTTTTTTATCCACATACGCCATAATCAACAAGTTGTTACCGGTGAATAGTTCCGCACCTGCGATTACGACTAAAATCAAACCTAAACAAAAACTTAATCCGCCGACCAACCGTGTAATACCTGGGCTCATCGTTGAGTTGTGAATCACAACGGTATAAAACACAGATGCAAAAGCAATAAAAGCCCCCGCCAACAACGCTAAGACGAAGATTTTTGATAAATCCGTCACGCTTTTGCTAATACTTATTTGCTCAATTCTCTCTGCAATTTCTTTTGGTTTGTACGCATCTGTACTGAAATTTTCCATCATTATTCTCTACGTGTTTTGTTATTCTCAACAAAACACTCTATCTCATTTTTATTACCTAATGATTTAACCCGCACGCAAACTAAATTTAAAACGGTACATTTCGGTAATTCAAGTAGTTGAACCTGCTTTCAATTTTGAGCGAGCGCGTAATAATGACCACGTTACTGTTACAATTAACGCCAACAATGACAATTCCAAAAGTATAAATGTACCAATTTTAAAATAGGCAAATTGCGGATGAACAAAACGCACGAGCCAACCCGCTGAGGCTTCGGCAATTGCTGAAAAAAACGTCAAACTACTTAACCAGACTTTTAAACGGGTCGAAAAATCTGTCATTAACATTAAATGCGTTAACGTCACTGCCAACATTCCCATCGAAAACAAATGAAAATGCAACACTTCAAGCATTCCCTCGTAACTTTTCGCGGGAATAAACTGCTCTTCGTTGCCACAGTAATAAGTTATCACTGATTCGACCGTTAAACCCATGCGATGAAAATACATCATGCCGTTACTTACCCATTGCAACAACATATACGCCAAAAACATCAATACCAAGGCGTTAAGTAACATTTTCCGTTGCTGTTCACCACTCACAAAATAACGCATTATTTTTTAACCATCACTTGATAAATTGCCATTACTTTTCGGACACTACTTAATGCTGAACGTGTACTCAATGTTGCGCCAGAAATTCCATCGACACCTTTGCCAAAATCTAAATCGGTGAACGGATGTTTTAATAATGATTCAAACCAACGTTCGGGTGGCATATATTCTGGTGGTTCGTGAAATGCGAGCATCACAACGTGTCGCAATTCGCCTTCAGGCGTTAAAACAATCATCAATGTTTCAGGTTTTGTTCGCACGTTTTCGGTTTCAATTGCAGCATAACCTAGAATTTTGCCATTCTCTTTACCCACGTAAAACGTGAATAAACCTGATTCAAGTTTGATTTTTGCTAGTTGTTGAATTTTTGTCACGTCCAATTCTTCGGGAAAGAGCGATAAGTTTTCAACTTGTGCTTTGCCAAAAGCGAGTTCTAATGCCTCGGTTTTGCTGTAGAAAATTTGTGCATAACTGAGTGACGCGAAACCGAATAATAGTAAAAAAAGTAGCGTGTTAATTTGTTTCATTGTGAAAACTCCAAAATAAGAAGGGACAACATCCTTTCGCAGAATGTTATCCCTAAATTGAATCTAACTTGAAATTCTTTTTAAAAAATAAAACCAAAACCTAAATTGAAATCGTCGGGATGTGTGCCTTGTTTGGTGACATAATTTCGATAATCTGCTTTAATCACGACGTTTGGAATCGGTTTATATTGCAAACCGACTTGGTAAATCTGCCAGTCTTTTGTCAAATCGTCAGCAAAACCAGCGGGAGCTTTGGCAATCGTATCCAATTTTTCATAACGCACAAACGGCGCAAGATAATGCGTAGTGTTTGGCAAAATTAGCGGCAAAATATCGTAGCCTAACTCGCTGTAAAACCCGTAATTTTCTGAACCAATTGTTTGACCCACCGCCGCGCTAACAATTCCCGCATCAGCAATATGTCCCCACGAACCTAACGTACGGAATTCTAATCCACGATATTTCCATTGAAGGTGTGCTTCATAAAGTTGTGTTAAAACATCTGCATTTAATTGTTTTTGCCCCGATTTACCCACGTATCCTGACGCGCCAACTGTTAAACCTGTTACAAATGTTGGGTCATAATCGAGACGCATCGTGTAACCAAAATTATCGGCTTTTGCATTGCTACCCCCGCCACGTCCTTCGGCAATGCCGTCAGAACTAAAGCCTAGTGCGTCCAAGCCGTTCACAACATAAGCGGTGTAAGTCAAATTCGGCGTGATTGACCCAAATAAACCTGCCCCCATTTCGCGCCACGTGCTAGGAATAATGCGTTGTTCAACTTCTGGACGATGATTACCAAAATAAAATAACGGTTCATGAATTCGATTCACCAAACCCATCGGCATTAACACCAAACCTGCTCGTGCATTTGCTATTGGATCAATGAAAAAGTCTAACGAAGCGAATTCAACGCCCACTTCGCCTTTTAATTCCGAACCTTCACCCGAGCTGGCGTGTTCAAATTCGATTTCACTGTTGAACAAAATTTTATCGGTGAATTTATAACCAACATATAAAACCATGCGTTCCATGTCTGCATTATCTTTTTCGTTGCCTTTATTATCGACTTTGGCTTGATAATTTCCTTCACCATAACCGCCAATCGAAAGACCTTTTCCAACTGCATAAACTTTCGAGGCGGCTGGTCCCATGCCGTAAGCACTTTTATATTTAGCTTCTTCGGGAATAGCAAGATTAGTGCGAAGTTTTTCAACTTCTTGACTTAAAACGTCGGTTTTACGTTCTAAGGTTTTGACCTCTGAATTGGGTGATTTTGTGGGAATTTCTTCAGGAAGCGATTTTGTTTGTTGCAGAGCTTCGATTTGTTTTTGTTGAGCTTCGATGATTTTCCACATATCGTCCATTGATTTCGGTTTTTCTAATGCGAAAGATGTACTCGAACCAAGGATGAGACTACTAAGTAATGTTAATTTGAAAGTGTTTTTAGAATTAAACATGATGACTTTGCTCCATAAAGATGATGGCGCAAGCATAGCATTTTATTTTATCAAATGCGAACGATTGTCATTTGTAAATTTTAACGTATCACCAATCGAATTTGAACGTGTTTCACAGGCGTTTTAGCAAATGGCGAAATTGCCGTCAGAATCTCCGTTTGATAAAATCGCAGCTGTGACGACCACACTGCCGCATCCGTATAAATCAACAACATTGCATCATGAATCACACAATGCAACGCGTGTCCAGCTAAAGTTTCTGGCAATACGTTTCTCACCACCATCAACATGTCTTTTTGCTGCTCAACTTGTATTCGCAGCTTATCAATTGATTGATTATGAAACTCTACAATCGCCTTAAAACTCATTTTGATACTAAACTCCTGTTTTAAAATGCAACATTTCCACCGCTAAATTTTGAGTTTGCTCATTCAATGATTCCGTTACTTTCTCTGCCTTACCAACCAACGCAGCATTTTGTTGTGTTACGCCATCCATTTGAACAATAGCCGAATAAACCTGCCCAATGCCCGCATTTTGTTGAATAGATGCCGCCGCAATATTTGACATCAATTCAGTTACCTGACGAATCGAATTTACAATTTCTTGCATTGTAATTCCTGCTTGTTCAACTTGCTTGCTTCCACCAGAAATACGTTCAACGGAATCACTAATTAAACGTTTAATTTCTCCCGCCGCACTTGCCGCGCGTTGTGCTAAATTACGTACTTCAATTGCCACTACAGCAAAACCTAATCCCTGTTCTCCCGCACGTGCTGCTTCAACCGCCGCATTGAGAGCTAAAATGTTAGTTTGAAAGGCAATATCATCAATTACTGAAATGATATCAACAATTTGGTGCGATGATTCATTGATACTCGACATCGTTGACACTACAGTATTTACCACCTCAACGCCTTTTAGAGCCGTCCCAGCCGCACCTAACGCTAAATCATTAGCGTGTTTTGCATTATCGGTATTTTGTTTCACCGTTACAGAAAGTTCTTCCATGCTAGCCGCAGTTTCTTGCAAACTTGCTGCTTGTTCTTCAGTACGTCTTGCTAAATCGTTATTACCACTCGAAATTTCTTTTGCCGCCACTTGAATTGCATCACTTGATGCTTTAATTTGGCTAATAATGTCAGTTAATTGTCCAATTGTGGTATTCGCATCTGTTTTAAGTTTGCCAAAGGTACCCTGATAATTACCACTAACCATTTCAGTCAAATCACCTTGTGCCAATGCGCTCAACACCCGCACAATTTCTTCTAAACTCGCAGACGTAGTTGCCATTAACTCATTCATTGATTCGGCTAATTGGAGTGAAAGCCCCTGTTTACCTTCTAATGGAATACGGTGATTAAAATCGCCTAAACTTGCTGAATGAACAATTGCTGCAATTTCTTCTTCTGATTTTATTTGATCTGTGCAGTCTATCCATTGTGCAACAGATCCTAAACGTACCCCACTATCTGAGAAAACGGGAGTGGTAAGTACATCAAATTGCCGACCGCCAAATTTAAATTCCGTTTTAGTCGTCTCGGTTAAATTACGCATTCGTTCTATAGCCGCTTTGGGGTCGGGATAAAGTATGCCGATGCTGCCACCCACCATTTCATCTGCTCGAAAATTTGGAATATCTTGTTGAAATTCTTTTTCATATTTACGTAATGTATCGCGCATAATGTGATTGATATAAATTACCTTGCCTTCCATATCTGCTACACGCACGCAAACCTCCACATCATCTAATACACATTTCAATCGCGCCATTTCATTTGACGCAACTAGGGCGGCGTCTTGACGCTCCTGCAAATGTTGCTGCATTTTGTCCAAGGATATAAGTACACCAGAAATTTCATCCGCGCCTTTGTTTTCTATGACATTGTTAAATTTTCCTTCGGAAACAGCTTGAGCAATTAACACAGCTTTTTCTAATCGGAATGAAATACTTCGCGCCAACAAAATGACAATTGTGCCAATCAAACAGGCAATCGCTAATACCAAACCACCCAACTTTAATGCGTCGTTACGAATGGCAATATCAATATCATCCACATAAACCCCCGAACCCACGACCCAACCCCATGGCGCGTAATTTTTGACGAATGAAATTTTAGGCACAGGCTCTTTGCTGTCAGGACGTGGCCATTTGTAATCGACAAAACCCTGACCATTTGCACGAACGACTTTAACCATCTCAGTAAAAAACATTTTTCCATTAGGGTCTTTAAATTCTGAAATGTCTTTACCATCAAATTCAGGTTTAGTTGGGTGCATAATCATGTTGGGATGCAGATCATTTAGCCAGAAATACTCTTTACCGTCGTAACGCATAAATTTAATTTGATGAATGGCTTGTTTTTTTGCATTTTCAAGACTGATTTCACCTGCGGCGACCGACTTATCTAAACTTTCCATAATGCCCCATGCCGTTTCAACTGCAAAACGGGTCGCATGTTTTCGATCTTCCATCATTTGTTCTTGTTTTGAAAACAAAATTGTACCTGCGACCACAAGAATTGCCGTCACAGCAAGTCCAATAATTAACCAAAGTTTTTTTTGAATAGTCATTTTAGAATGTTTGATAATTGAGGACTGCGCCGTCATAAATTTGACGGCACAAAATGATGATTATTTTAGAAGCGCACTTCACTACTCATATAAAAATAATCCGTGTCTTTTGCGCCACCCACTGGCAAATTTGCACTGACTGGCAAACGTGAAAAATAATCACCTTTAAACCAATGTTCATAACCCGCCGCTAAGGTTAAATTAGAACGTAAATCCCAACTCGTTGAAAACTCCACATCTTGACCTAAATAACGTCCAGCACTGCCAGTTTTATCTTGCAAATTTGCATTGCCTGGCATCGCACTTCCCGCCATTGCATCCTTTGCTTCCGCTAAATACCAAACGTGATGTTTCACATTCATTTTCACGCTATCCAACGGTTGTGTAATTAAACGTAAACCGCCGTATTCCAAATTGCTTTGGAACATTGGTCCAAACAAACTGGTGATAAACATATTCGTACGAACGCCACTCAAACGGTCAAGTGTATTATTCATCCCACCATTTGGATTTGCTGTACCACTGGCATACTCGTATTCCCCCATTAGATGTGGAAACCAAGTGCTATTAAACGTATAACCAACTTCAGCGTGACCCATGTAGGCAAAAAAATCTTTCTTTCCCTTCTCTCCCGTTTCAACAGCCGTTTCAAAATCGTAATCGATTACACCAAACTCTTTTTTCAATTTCGCCGTCGCAATGGGTTTCAAATACGCACGTGTGCCAAAAACTGAAAACGCTTTATGTTTTGTAAGGTCTGCACCATTGTTATCGTTCGCGCCAATGTAATAGGCTTCGGTATTTAACCAACTTGTCGGTTTTATTTCAAAATCCGCCCCCCACATCAACGGGCTTTGATGACTTTCATTGGCTTGATACATTGTACGATTCACCAGCGACACCATAAATGTCCGAAATCGCCACTGATTTTCAGCCGTGAACGATAAATGACCACCTTCAAAACTGTTTGTCGTTTGTTCAAAACCGTTACGTCCAATGAAACGTGACGAACCAATATCCATTGAAAAACGTCCTAAATCAGCATCGGCTCGCACGCCCGTGCCGGCGATATTTTTTAATGATGCTGAGGTAAATAATTGCAATACGTCAAACGCATCAGTCATCACATTGCCAGAAAGCTCGTTCTGCTGATCAAAATTTGTACGCGAATCTTGACCTTCAAAAATCAATCCGAAATTTTCATTAGTCGCGCCCAAACGCACCCGTGATTGCATTGGTAACTGTTGATTTATTTCCGATGATTGACCCGCGAGCCACGGGTGTGAACTTGATTCAAAACGTGTACGCTGACTTAAACTGAATTCCATCCAATCTGGCAAATTCAACGCTGCTTTCGCCAGACGATTCCACTTGATTTTACTTTGAGTTATCAGCATTTCGTCCGGTAATTCACGCCATTCTTTGCCGTAAAACGCTTGTTCGACACGCTCTGTTATGGTTGAATCTTTATCGTCAGCCTGTGCGACAGTTAAAAATAAACCGCTAATGCCAATAGCAAGTACGTAATTTAAATGCTTTTTCATGTGGTGTTCCTAATTTGTTCGGAGCTTTTGGAAAATACCGTTTGATTAAATTCACTCAACGGTAGCGGACGACCAAATAAATAGCCTTGGAAAACAAGACAACCAAAATTTGATAAATAATCACATTGCATAGCGGTTTCAACACCCTCTGCTATGATATTTAGCGACAGGTTTTCGCCTAAGTTAATAATTGTTTTCACAATCGCCGAATCATGCCCATCAAACGATAAATTTCGAACAAATGATTGATCAATTTTCAGCTGGTCTAACGGCAATTTTTGCAGGTACGATAACGACGAATAGCCGGTACCAAAGTCGTCCATTGAAAAACTGATTCCTAATTCTTTCAGTGCGTGCATTTTCGCAATAGCATCATCGACATTATTTACCACCATACTTTCTGTGATTTCGAGCTTCAAGAAATGCGGATTAACGCCCGTTTCAGCAATGATTTCTTTAACGTGTTCAACAAAATTCTCTTGTGCCAATTGCCGACTACTTACGTTAATCGCTAGTTTTAAATGTGCTGTTTCGGGATTTGTAGCCCAACCCGCTACTGTTTCAAAACCTTCTCGCAGCACCCACGTTCCGATCGCGATAATCATGCCAGTTTCTTCTGCCAGAGGAATAAATTCAGCCGGACTCACATGTCCTCGCACCGGATGATTCCAACGTACTAAAGCCTCTGCTCCTAAAATTCGTCCAGTGTTATCAACTTGCGCTTGATAATACAACGTAAACTCGTCGCCATTCACAATCGAACTCCGTAAATCCGTTTCGAGTTGTGTGCGATCAATTAACGCCTGCTGCATCTCAGGTGCGAAAATACTAACCTGATTTCGCCCTATTTTTTTCGCGTGATACATAGCTAAATCCGCATATTTCAACAAATCATCCGCACTCACTTCTAATCCTGAAAATATGACAAGCCCAATACTACATGACGAATGATATTCAATGGTGGATGTGATTTCGCTATTCAAAATATCTACATTCAACAAATAACACTCGGCGATTTCTTGGCGAATTTTTTCAGCAATACTTTGTGCTTGCCTCGCGGCTAACAATTTATTTGTGTCCAAATGTTCTAAAATAACGATGAATTCGTCTCCGCCTAAACGCGCCACTGTGTCAATTTTTCGCGTGCAACGTTGTAAGCGTTTTGATACTTCCACAATCAACTGATCGCCTAACGTGTGACCGAGCGTGTCATTTAACACTTTAAAATGATCCAAATCTAAAAAAATTAACGCCCCGTATTTTTGATAACGCTGGCTGGTATTTAACGCCAAATTTAAACGTTGAAACAATAAGGTACGATTCGGCAAATTCGTCAATTCGTCATAAAATGCGAGTTGACGAATTCGGTCTTCATCCGCTTTATGCTGGCTAATATCGTTTGAAGTCGCGACATAATTCACAATTTCCCCCGCTGCATTGCTAATTGCGGTAATACAAATCCATTCGGGAAAGATATGACCATTTTTTTTACAATTCCAAACTTCACCTTGCCAAAAATGTTTGGTCAACAAGCTATTCCACATAATTTCATAAAATTCTTTGTTATGTCGTCCTGAACTTAAGACACGTGGATTTTTACCCACAACGTCATCTGCGGTATAACCGGTTAACGTCGTAAAACCACCATTGACACGTAAAATAATGTTATTCGAATCCGTCACCATAAAACTTTCCTGTGATTCAAATGCTGCCGCCGCAATACGTAATTCATTGTCATGGAGGCTTTGTAGTTTGGTGCGATCTAAGTTATCCAGCGCGTAAGAAATATCTTCAGTTAAATCATGAATTAAGGTAATTAACTCTTCAGTAAAATAATTTAGTTCAGTGGAATATAAACACATAGCACCGACTACACCTCCCGCGCGGATTATGGGAAATGCCGCCGACGCATGAATACCCGTTTCGCGCATCACAATCCACCACGGTGCGGCATCTTGTTCTTTTAAAACGTCATTGAAAATAATGGGGTGATTACCACGAATCGATCGTCCCATGGGTCCACGACCTTCGGGAAGATTTGCGTCAATTGAAACGTTGAAGTTTTGTAAATAACGGCAATTCGGATCACTACTCGCCACCACATCAATCCGTTTTTCATCATTCACCATGCCTACTAAAACCAATTTAAAACCCACTTGACGCGCAATGATGATACAAATTTCATTTAACAATTCCGCTTCGTGTATTTCTCGAATAATGACATCGTTACACGCAATCCACGCACCATAAAAACGTGTAATTTGTTCACGTTCATATTCTGTTGCTGATAACTCATCGAGCATGGTATTAAAACCCGATGCGAGCAATCCGACTTCGTCATCATCGACAACTTCAGCACGAATAGTGCGTTGACCTTTAGCGACCGCCGTAAAAATATGCACTAAATCATTCAAGCGTTTCGTTAATTTTTGAGCGGAAAGTAATCCAATCAACACCACGATTAACGCAAAAAATATGATGATTGCAATGCCACGTATGAGTACAGCATGCAGATTTTCATTCACACCATTCATGCTCATTTCCACTCGCGACCACCCAATATGTCGTGAACCCGAAAAAATCGGTGTCGCCACATCAATTTGCGATGTATTTGCTAATAAAATTTGCGGTATAGGCGGACTATTTAGCAATCGCTTACTTTGCACGTCGCTAACAAATAAACCCACTTCCTTCGTTTGAGTTGAACTCAATACTTCACCCGTCAACGATAAAATGTAAGCGCGTTTCAAATCTGGTGTATTGTCAAAACCCTGCAACATTTCGGCTAAACCGACGACATCGTGACTTAATATCAACGCTGTACTGCCACTGGCTAGCGTACTGGCTAATGTGCGACTTTGATTGATAGCCGCTTCATATAAAAAATCGCGTTCTTGTTGATAAAGCAAACCCGCCAAAACCACCATCATTACCAACAACACACTACTGAAAATGGCTGCAAATTTGTGACGCAAAGAGTTTTTAAAATAACCGCGTGATTGATTTTGGGATGATTTCAACATTTAATTATCTAGTGGGTGGACGGTTTAAAAGAAAGTAGTAATAAACGTTTTAAACTGTGGCGATGTTAAAAAAGCGTGCAACCATTCGGTGAATTTAACTTCTGGTGATGTCTCGGCAATAGCGATGTGGCTACTCGCCACCAGAAAAATCAAACTTTGTAATAACCAAAAAATTGCATTCATCAAATCCCCTTTGTCAAAATCCATACATATTGCTGTATTATCGCCATAACACTTTAAATAATCACTAGATTCGATTTTAAAATGCCCTATTTTGAACTCTACATTGGCTTAATGTCTGGAACAAGTATCGATGGAATTGATGCTGCATTGGTTAATTTAACTGGAAACAGTGTCGAACTCATTGCGTTTGAATACTTGCCATTTTCAATTGAAATTCAACAAAAATTGCAACAATTTAGCACACCTAATGCTCTTATTTTTTTACACGAATATGGCGAAATGGATGCTCGTTTAGGACATTTATTTGCCAGTGCGGTGAAACAGCTTTTGAGAAAGAAAAACCTGTCGGCAAATGTAATTACGGCTATCGGTAGTCACGGGCAAACAGTTTATCATGCACCGTCGGGACGCTTTCCGTTTTCGCTACAAATTGGCGACCCAAATTTTATTGCTGAACAAACGGGAATTACCACGGTAGCAGATTTTCGTCGCCGCGATATTGCTGCCGGTGGTCAAGGTGCGCCACTTGTGCCTGCGTTTCATCAAGCTGTTTTTCATTGTGAAAGCGAAACGCGCTGCGTTGTAAATATCGGCGGTATTGCAAATGTCACGGTTTTGCCTGCAAATAAAGACGATGCGGTGATAGGTTTTGATACAGGAACGGGGAACGTGTTGTTAAATCAATGGATACAACGGAATTTAGGTAAACGTTACGATGCAAACGGTGCATGGGCAAATACGGGCAAGGTTGATTTTGAGCTGATTGAATACCTTAAAAAAGAACCCTATTTTTCCGCACCACCGCCTAAAAGTACCGGTGTGGATTATTTTTCATTAGCGTGGTTGGAAGCGCAATGTGATTTGAAAAAGTATTTACCAGAAGATGTGCAAGCGAGCTTGTGTTATTTAACGGCGGTAACAATTTGTGAAGCGATTGCAAAAGTTGCTCCCGAAACTGCTCGAATTTTGGTATGTGGCGGCGGTGTACATAATGCGTATTTAATGAATTTATTGACAGAAAATGCCCCCTGTTCTGTGCAATCGACAGCAGATTTTGGGCTGCATCCCGATCACGTTGAAGCGATTGCCTTTGCATGGTTGGCGAAACAAACTATTCATCAAAAAGCAGGAAATTTACAGGCAGTGACAGGTGCAAATCATCCTGTTATTTTGGGTGGAATTTACAATAGCGGTTGTAATTCAGGATGATTTTGAATCAATTGTTCACGGAAATTTTCAACAGCATGAACGTCGTGGCGATTTTCACGCGCAATCGCAACGTCGATTTCTTTCAAGACGCGCATCGGGCGACTGGTTAAAAAAACCAAT
>JAQTOX010000020.1 GCA_028713055.1 Methylococcales bacterium
GTTATTACCATTTTGTTTTGATTTTTTTTCGGACAACTCCCATCTTGACCAACCAAATGATTAAGCACAGCAATGCTTTCGTCCAGTTTAAAACTATTGACCAAATATTGGTCGAGCTTTTTTTTGATAAATACTAGCGCGGTTTGTATCATTATCAGAAATCAATGGAGGGTCAGATCTAGTTGGCAAGATTATACCGAATCATCAGCGTTGGTACATGAATATCGAAACTTAGGCAATCTGTAGCAGATACGCTGGGAAGTTACAGCGATTTCATGTTAGAACACAAAACGTTAACACGCCACAACCTGCCAGAAATAGATTTACAGCACTTTAATCCTACCGAGCAAGCTATAATGTCACCTTTCTTTTTTAGTTAAACACACAAAATACATGGCTCATTATCTTGAAATTCACCCAGAAAATCCGCAATTACGTTTAATCCACCGTGCGATTGAAATCATTCGTGATGGCGGCGTGATTGTTTATCCCACCGATTCCGCTTACGCGCTGGCGTGTCATTTGGAAGACAAACAGGCATTAGATCGTATTCGAACTATCCGCAGATTAGATGACAAACACAATTTCACGCTGGTTTGTAAAGATTTAACGCAAGTTTCTAATTTCAGCAGAATTGGAAACGATGCTTTTCGTTTAATTAAATCGCTCACACCCGATGCGTTTACATTTATTTTAGAAGCCACAAAAGAAGTGCCGCGTCGGTTGCAACATCCGAAGAAAAAAACCATCGGTGTGTGCATTCCTAAAAATGCAATTGCTCAAAAATTGGTTGACGAATTGGGTGAACCTCTGATGACCACGACATTGATTTTACCGCCAGATACGACGGCTTTATCTGATCCCTATGAAATTCGTGAACGTTTGGACGATTTAGTCGATTTGATTATCGATGCGGGTGAAATTGAATATCAGCCGACGACGATTATTGATTGCACCGCTGGAAATTGCACCATTGTGCGTCAAGGCAAAGGCATTGCTCCAACACTAAATTGAACGGGGTTATGATGGATAATTTAACGCTAATACAGCGGATTGCGGTGTGGATCTTACCGGTAATTTTTGCGATTACGGTGCATGAAGTCGCACACGGATGGATGGCAAAAAAATATGGTGATAACACAGCGGCACACTTAGGGCGTTTGACGTTAAATCCGCTAAAACATATTGATTGGTTCGGGACGGTGATTTTGCCAACGTTACTGTTGATTACGGGGACGGGCTTTATTTTTGGTTGGGCAAAACCAGTACCTGTTGATGCACGATATTTTAAAAAACCGCGTCAAGATATGGCGATTGTTGCTCTCGCTGGACCTGTGTCGAATTTATTTATGGCGATTGGTTGGGCGTTAATTGCTCGCATCGGTGTGACGGTCGGTACTGGAAATGAAGCGATTGCGATGCCATTGATTTACACCGGCGTAGCGGGAATTTCAATTAACCTCGTGTTGATGTTACTAAATATGCTACCGATTCCACCGCTCGATGGCAGTCGAATTTTGTCGGGAATTTTGCCCAATTATTGGGCGTGGCAATTTAATAAACTCGAACGTTTTGGGTTTATTATTTTATTAGTGATGTTGTATACGAAAGTGCTGAATGTGTTGTTAGATTATCCGTTGTATTTTATTCAACAGTGGTTTTTTACCTTAGCGGGAATTTAGATGAATCCAATTTTATTAGGCGTGAACATTGACCACGTCGCCACGATTCGCCAAGCGCGTGGCACACGTTATCCTGATATTTTGCAAGCAGCGTTAGTCGCTGAACAAGCGGGGGCGGATGGCATTACCGCACATTTGCGAGAAGATCGCCGCCATATTCAAGATCGTGATATTGATTTGCTCAAAGCGAATATCCACACCCGTTTGAATTTAGAAATGGCAGTGACGGACGAAATGTTGGCAATTGCCTGCAAAGTTTTACCCTTCGCGTGTTGTTTAGTACCTGAAAAACGTGAGGAATTAACAACCGAAGGCGGCTTGAATGTGTTGGAAAACTTGCCGCGTTTGCAAATGGCTTGCACTAAACTAGCTGACGTGGGAATTGAGGTATCGCTGTTTATTGACCCCGATGAAGCGCAAATTGACGCAGCGGTAAAAGCGGGCGCACCTGTAATCGAATTGCATACGGGAGCGTATGCCGACGCGCCAAATCGTACTGAACAATTAAAGGAATTAGCGCGAATTCAACACGCGGCTCGCTATGCACACTCCGCCGGATTGCAAGTAAACGCAGGACACGGTTTGCATTTTCATAATGTGCAAACGATTTGCGCCATTCCTGAAATTGTTGAACTCAACATTGGTCATTCAATTATCGCACAAGCGATTTTTTCGGGATTGGCACAAACAGTGGCGGAGTTAAAAGCGGTGATGACAAAAGCACGGGCATTAGTTAATTTGACGACGTAAAAAAACCATGTTTTTGCATTCGATAAAGTAAGGTATCGCGGGTAATGCCTAACAATCGGGCAGATTTACTGCGATTACCTTTCGTACGGTCTAAGGCTTGCGTAATTAAATTTGCCTCTAACGCATCGAGTTTCAAACCTACACTCGGCAAAATAAAATCATGCGTTTCAACCTGATTCGTTTCGTCTTGAAACTCAACGGGTAAATGTTCGGGTTCAATGAGCTGATCGGAAAATAAAATACTCAAACGTTCACATAAATTCCGTAATTCGCGAATGTTTCCCGACCATTTAAAATGTTTCAGAATTCTCAGACTTGCCTTACTAAATTTTGGAGCTTTGATACCGTGGTTTTTTTCAAATAGTTTGAAAAAATGAGCAATCAATAATTCAATGTCTTCGCTACGTTCTGACAACGGTGGCAATTCAAATGGCACAACATTTAAACGAAAATACAAATCTGAACGAAACACACCGTTTGCAATTAACACCATTAAATCCATATTTGTCGCGGCAATCACGCGCACATCGACCTTATAAGGTCGTACATCGCCCACCGCTAAACATTCACCCGAATCCAAAAATCGTAACAACTTTGCTTGAATCGACAAAGGCAACGAATTTATTTCGTCCAAAAATAATGTGCCACCGTCTGCCGCTTGCAATAGACCTTGCGTATTGTGAACCGCGCCCGTAAACGAACCTTTTTTATGTCCAAACAACTCCGATTCAATCAAACTTTCGGGCAACGCCGCACAATTGAGTGTTAAAAATTCTTTGTTTGCGCGTGAACTGGCATTTTTAATCGCGTGTGCAAACACTTCTTTGCCAGTTCCCGTTTCGCCTTTCAAAAGAACGGTAACATCCGTTGCTGCTACAATTTTTGCACTCCGAATCAATGTTTCTAGCGTTGGCGATTGACCAATAACAGTTTCAAAATTATTCATAATTATTCGTGCATCACATGAGGATTAGTCATTGCCATCGGATTCAACGTTGGAAATGCAGCAAATAAAGCAAGTACAACCATGATAACCCCGACTATTTGTTTAAATCGTTTCATTGCTGCGAGGCGTGTCAAAACACTAATCATCACGCCAACGCCCATGACAGCGGGTAACGTACCTAAACCAAACGCAATCATCGTTAACGAACTTTGCAAAACACTACCGCTCGCTACAGTTAACGCCAATGCCGCATAAACCAATCCGCACGGAATCCAACCCCAAACCATGCCAAATAAATAAGCGTGTTTGCAATCTTTAACAGGAATCAATTTGCGTCCGAAAGGTTCGACGCGCCGCCAAACGTGCAAGCCTAATTTTTCAATGTAGGCAAAACGTGGAAACCAGCCCGCAATATACAAACCTGCGCCAGTCATAATTAACGCAGAAACGATTTGTAACAAACGGTGTCCATGCGTTTCACCAAGCGGTAACGTAACTAACACCTCAATCAATCCCGCTGCTGCGCCAGCAATGCCATAACTGGTAATACGTCCCGCGTTATAACTGAAAATAAAAGGCAACAACCGTTTTTTATCTTGACGGATTTCTGGACTGAGGCTAAACGTCAACGACCCAATAATTGAGCCACACATTCCAATACAATGCAGGCTGCTAAATAAACCCATTAACAAGGCAACTAATAGCGATGAAGTAAAATTTGGGTCAAAAATCATGCGAATTGTGCGGCAATTTGAGCTTGCATAGTTTCAGCCATTGTTTTGCGATTTGCTGCATCACGAATTGGACGACCCACAACGATGTAGTCTGCACCATTTTGAAATGCGTCTTCAACAGTGACAACTCGTTTTTGATCATCGTCTTCACGATTATCGACAGGACGCACGCCTGGCGTGATGACGAGCAATTTATTGTCTAATTGTTCGCGTAACATCGACACTTCTAAACCCGAAGAGACAATACCATCACAACCAATCGCTAACGCCCGTTTGGCGCGGGATAAAACTAATTCACGTACATCGCATTGGAATCCCAAATCATCTAAATCGCCACGATCTAAACTGGTTAACGCGGTCACCGCTAAAACTTTTAAATCGCCTTTGTTTGCAGCAGCGGCTTCCATAATCGCATCGTTGCCGTGAATTGTGGCTAAATCTACGCCTTTGTGACTTAATGCGGCAATTGCCCGTCCAACGGTGGCTGGCACGTCAAAAAATTTCAAATCGACGAATACTTTTTTGTTGTGCTGTTTAAGCCATTCGATAAAACCAAAATAATCGCCACACATGAATAATTCCATGCCGACTTTATAAAAAATTACTGAATCGTCTAATTCTTCGACGAGGGCTTGGGCTTGTTCAATGCTCGGCACATCAAGTGCCATAATTAAACGTTCATTTACACGAATAGGTTTGGTTGAAATAAAAGATTGCGTCATAACATTAACTGCGTCTGGAAGTAAAAATAACCGCTATCTTACCGAATCTTGGCGGGTTCGATAAATGTTATTTGTTTTTAGGCAATTCGCGTAAAATTAAAACGTAACTTGCTTAAATCATCACAGGAATCATAATGAAAAAATTGTTTTTAATCCCGTTGTTGCTCATTTCAACAGCCGGTTTTGCCGCTGAACCTTCAAAAGATGATTGGCAAAACACTACCATCAGCGATGCCACCATCAAAAAAATTCAAGAATCAAAATTCGTTTATAAAAAATGTGTGGCTGATGAAATGCAAAAAGCACCTTACCAAAAACAAGAAAGTCGCCAAGCGACTGAGGCGATTGTGAAACAGTGTGAAAATGTTTTAGCGAAAATGCGCGAGGTTTACATCGCCGAAAAAGTACCCGAAGTGATTGCTGATCGCCATTTAAAACAAATGCGTCTGCAAACTACACGCTTAGTTTTACAAGATATGATGTTCAATGAAGCGGCGCGTTCCGTTCAATAAAAAAACTATAAAAAAGAGGTCTCGAAAATGGATATAACCAATTACACAATTGATTTGGCTCTCAAGCCAACTACGTTGGATTTGTGGCATGTTTCTTTAGCAGGAATCGCAGCGATTTTAGCCGGTGCACTGATTTTAACGTTGTTGTCACTGGTGCTATGTTTAACACGCCGTAAAGAAACCGTTGCCGCTGAACCGCACGTTAAAATTGTTGAAAAAATCGTGCAAGCCGAACCGATTGTGCAAATCGTCGAAAAAATTGTAGAAGTTCCTGTTGAAAAAATCGTTGAGAAAATTGTTGAAGTCGAAAAAATCGTGCAAATTCCAGCACCTGCACCAGTCGTTTTAAAAGAAGCGAACGCGGATGCTGCTTTGCAATTGCTGTATTTGTTGCAAAACGATGCACGTTTTATCGATTTTATTAAAGAAGACATGAGCGGACACAGCGACGAAGATGTTGGTATGGTGGCTCGAGTGATTCATGAAGGGTGTAATAAAGTTTTAGACGAACATTTTAGTTTCGCGCCAATTGCCAAAGAAAATGAAGGTGATTCGATTACTTTATTAGACGGTTACGATGCGTCGAAAGTACGCGTTACAGGCAATATCGTGGGTAATCCGCCATTTACCGGTAAAGTTATTCACAAAGGGTGGCAAATTACAGATGTACGTTTGCCGAATACGGTGCAAGGTTATAATGCTAGCATCGTTGCACCAGCAGAGGTGGAATTATGAGTTTTTTTGATCAAATGAAAAAAAAGGCAGCTGAGACGACGAAAGCTGATGCCTCAAAAAAAGAAGAACCGAAAAAAGCTGAAAAACCAGTCGAAACAAAAGTTGACGTTGAAATTAAAGAAACAGAGACTAATTTAACTGAGTCCGTAGAAACAAAATCAGAAATTGAAGATCCAATCGTTGTGGACGCTGAAGCTGAAATTGAAGAAAAAGTTGAAACCGGTAGTTCAGACATGAATGAATCTGCTCCCGTTTTATCGTCAGTTCAGACCAGTTCGCGGACAAAAATAGACACGTCCGAGGGAAAACATTTCGCTGTCGGGATTGATTTAGGGACAACACACTGTGTGCTGTCCTACGCAGATATTACTGAAGGAGGAGATGATTTTTCACAACAAGTCATGGGTATTTCACAATTAACTTCACCGAGTATTATCGAAGAATTGGTGCAGTTGCCGTCGTTTTTATATCAGGCGCACGATTCAGAATTACCCGTGAATTCGACAGCGTTGCCGTGGAATGCAAAGCCTGAATTTATCGTCGGTGAAATCGCCAGAAGTTTAGGCAGCAAAACACCGATTCGATTAGTGTCGAGTGCGAAAAGTTGGTTGTGTCACGCGGGTGTGGATTGTAAATCGCCCATTTTGCCGGCGGAAGCTCCTGATGAAGTGAAACGTGTTTCGCCGTTCGATGCCACAAAAGCGTATTTGCAACACATGCGAGATGCGTGGTTGTTTTTACATCCAAACGCGCCACTTTCTGAACAAGATTTGGTGCTAACCGTTCCCGCGTCGTTCGATCCGGCAGCACGTGAATTAACCGTTGAAGCAGCACGTGCCGTGGGTTTAAGTCATGCGATTTTGCTCGAAGAACCGCAAGCTGCCTTATATAGTTGGATTGAACAAACTCAGGGAGAATGGCGTAAACAAGCCAAAACGGGTGACGTAATTTTAGTTATCGACGTAGGTGGTGGTACAACCGATTTGTCGTTAATTGCCGTAACTGAAAAAGACGGCGTGTTAGATTTAACACGAGTTGCTGTTGGTGAACATATTTTGCTCGGCGGTGACAATATGGATTTAGCGTTGGCGTACACCGTCAAAGCGAAAATCGAAAAAGACGGTAAACGTTTAGAACCCTGGCAAGTACAAGCCTTAACGCATGGTTGCCGCGATGCAAAAGAAAAAATCTTTTCTAGCGACGTAGACAGTGTGCCGTTAGTTGTGCCGAATCGTGGTTCATCGTTAATCGATGGCACGTTGCGTAGCGAATTGACTCGTGACGAAGTAAACAGCGTTTTAATCGAAGGCTTTTTACCCAAAGTTGCTGTGAGTGAACGTCCTTTTTCACGTCCACGCGGTGGGTTACAAACAAAAGGATTGCCTTATGCTCAGGACGCTGGAATTACGCGCCACTTAGCAGCATTTTTGGCAAAACAACAAAATGCAGCAGCCGATTTAGACGGTATCGATTTACCTGAAGGCGCGACATTCTTGCATCCAACCGCCGTTTTGTTTAACGGTGGCGTGTTTAAAGCGGAAGCATTAAGCCAACGTTTAATCGAAGTTTTAAATTCATGGCTAACGACTGAAAATGCACCTGAAGTTCGTTTATTAGCGGGGGCTGATTTGGATTTAGCGGTGGCGCGTGGTGCAGCGTATTACGGATTTGTTCGTAAAGGCAAAGGCGTTCGCATTAAAGGTGGCACGGCAGCAGCATATTACGTTGGCATTGAAAGCGCGATGCCTTCTGTTCCTGGCATGCCTCCCGAAATTCAAGCGTTGTGTATTGCTCCATTCGGTATGGAAGAAGGCACAAAAATCGAATTACCTGATGCGGAATTCGGCTTAGTTGTGGGAGAACAAGTGCGTTTCCGTTTCTTTAGTTCAACCTCACGCCGTGAAGATGTTATCGGTACACGGTTAGACTATTGGCAAGATGACGAATTATCAGAATTGAACGAACTTGAAATTTCGTTAGACCAAGAAGGTCGTCGCAGCGGCGAAGTGGTATCGGTACATTTAGGTTCAGCCGTTACCGAAGTGGGTACGTTAGAATTGCAAGCGTTCTCAAATAGGGATAGCAGTCGCTGGAAAATTGAATTTGATGTGCGTAGCTGATGTTGTGTCTTCCCCTCATGCGTGGGGGTGTTTCTTTGTGCAGATGTCAGCGTCGATATTTCTTCGCCTCTTCCCCACATGCGTGGGGTGTTTCTTAAAAATTGGGTGAAAGGTAAAAAAACCTTTCACCTTTTCCTAAACCTTTTACCAACTAACAATGACTGAATATATCACCCGAAATAATCCTAATGAGGATGACGAAGAAGACTACGAATACGACGAGGATGGCGAAATCGTTTATTACGCTGTCCGTCCAAATAAGACCAAAATCAAAAAAGAAATTGCCTCACTATTAGCATTAGGTGAAGAAATCTCATCACTACCTTCTGCACAAATTACCGCGTTGGGATTACCTGAAAAGCTAGAAATGTTGATTCGTGAAATTGCCAAAATGCCGCGCAAATCTGCTCGGAAACGGCAGCTTAAATTTATCGGACAACAGTTTTATAAAATGGAAAGTTTGGTTGAACCCATTATCGAAAAAGTCGCCAAATTCAAAAATCAAAGTGGTCATGCGGTACGTGAACATCATATTGTCGAACGGTGGCGGACACGTTTATTGAGTGAAGGCAATGCGGCATTAACCGAATTATTAGACGAACAACCGCACGCTGATCGTCAGCATTTACGTCACACAATGCGTAATGCTCAAAAAGAATTGGCAACTGGAAAACCATCAAAATCGTCACGGTTGTTATATCGTTATTTGAAAACGTTGTTTGATTTTGATGAATCGATTGATGAGGAACAAGCTACTGCGATGGCGACTGAATTTGACGATGAAGCAGATGATTTTGACGACGAAGATGAGGACGACGATTAAGAAAAAAATGTCATTGCTGCGTGAATGCGTTCTTGTGCTTTGTGTAGCACATTCAGTGAAAAATCCCCGTTTAATTTACCTTGATTGAGTTTGACATACGCTGGAATGGTATTGAGGTAAGGCAGATATTTTGCTTTACGCGAACCAAAATAACTGTGCAATTTTGCCAAAATTACAATATCAATCAGGGTTAATTTTTCCTCGCCACTTTCATAAAACCAATCTTCAGCAAATTTAGGAATGTTAACTAAATCAGGTGGAAAAGCTAGCGTGTGCAACATGAACGTGCCGACGGGTGGACTTAAAAATGGCAAAGCAGTTTTTAGTTCAAGTAAATTCGGCGAATAATTTAATTGTTGTTCGGCAAAGTTCAATACTGGAATTTTGCCAATGTCACAAATCAAACCGGCTAATAAGGCATCTTCAGGACTTACCGTTTTACTTTCTTTTGCCAAAATAAAACACAGACTGGACAGATAAATACTGTTACGCCAGTTTGTTTGCATCATCGCCATCAATTGTTGATTTTCACATTTAAACAATTGTTTCACACTGATGCCCATGACTACGCGGCGCGTCGCATCTAAACCTAAGCGAATTACAGCATTATGGCAATTGGTAATCGGAGCTTCGGCAGCGTAAAACACACTATTTGCGACCTGAATGAGTTTCGCCACAATCGCGGCATCAAACTGTACGATATTTACAATTTCTGGAATAGTAATGTCGGGTTCTTCAATGGCTTTTTTTAAACGTAAGGCAACTTGTGGCAAGCTGGGTAAACTCAATGTATTTTCACGATAAGCGTGTGCAAAATCTGCAAAAAATTGATTATTTGGCAATTCACGAGGCAATCCACTTTTCACAAATTCACCACCTGCGGTGTAACGGTATTTGCGTTGACTAAGACGTAATAAAAATGAACGCGAAACTGCAAGAATAATACTAGGTTCCGTTGTGATTGCCGTTGAACCACATAAATAACCGCTGTTTAACGGTAATCCCGCTTGGGGAGTATCGAAGTTAACTGTGTAAGGAAAAACACCTTCGGGATGCAATTCAACGCTGCCGTGCAATAAATAAAATGCGTATTCTGTGCGTTGTCCCACAATGAAAACAACAGAATCAGAGTTGTAATGTAATGTTTGTTGTTCAATTTTTTCAAGCGTATTTACAGCTAAATAGCGTAGTGGTGCAAATTTACCAAACAGACTAATTGGTTGTGGATCTGTGGTGTTAATTAAAATTGGGGCAGTGCGCTCAATAGAATTAGCCATAATGATGCTATTCGGCGTTTTATCAGCTGCAATGGTTCTAAGTAATTCATCAATAACAGCGTTATTTTCTGTGGCACTTTCTGTTTCATTGGTGGCTGAACGTAAAAAACTCCATTCAAAACCACTAGATAATAAATTTTGTGGTAAAAAAATAAGTTGCTGAAGTGATTTATAAAAAGCAACGAGAACTTCGAACATTAAGCAAACATACTCATAGCGGCATCAATACGTTGTTGTGCTTTGGACAGAATATCCAACGAAAAATCGGGATTTAATTTACCATTTTTAAGTTTGGCATACGCGGGAAGTGAATTGATATAAGGTAATTCTTTAGCGCGTGCTGTCCCGAAATAACTATGTAGTTTTGCTAAAATCACCACGTCAATCAGCGTCAATTTATCACCATCACTTTCGTAGTACCAATCTTCAGCGTGCTTTGGAATCTCTGTAATTTCGTTAGAAAATCCCAATGTATGCAATACCAACGAGCCAACGGGTGGATTCAAATAGGGCATCACTGTTTGTAAATCGTTCAAATCAGGATAACTTTCGGGATTTTGTTCGGC
This sequence comes from Methylococcales bacterium, assembly GCA_028713055.1. Lineage (GTDB taxonomy): Bacteria > Pseudomonadota > Gammaproteobacteria > Methylococcales > Methylomonadaceae > UBA10906. The sequence goes on from JAQTOX010000020.1 coordinate 10,868, forward strand.
AAAATGAATCAATGGAATTGCACCAATATCACATATCAAACCCGCTAATAACGCATCTTCTGGATTTACGTCGCCAGATTCCTGCGCCAAGACAAAACTTAAACTTGAAACGTGCAAACTTTTTTTCCATAACTCCTGCATTTTCGCCATGAGTTGTGGAGATTTAGATTGAAATAATTGTTTTACACTAATTCCCATCACGAGTTTTCGAGTCGTTTCTAAGCCCAAACGAGTCACAGCATCATGACAATTTTTAATTGGTGTACTCGATGCGTACAACGCGCTATTCGAAACTTGAATCAATTTCGCCACAATCGGTGCATCGACTTCAATAATTTTAATTACGTCCCTGATGCCAATATCATCTTTTTCCATGGCTTTACGAAGTTTAATCGCAACTTGTGGCAAAGATGGCAAACTAAGTTTATTTTCTCGATAGGCTTGAGCAAAACTTTTAAAAAATTGAGTATCTGGAATTTCTTTTGGCAACTCAATGTCAATAACTTCTAAATTATTTCCTTGTTGCTGGGATTTACTTTTATTAACCCACCATTGCACTACGGTTGTAGGAATTGAAAGGAGAACACTGGGTTCTTTTGTTCTTGCAGTTGCGCCGCAAATTTTACCACTGTTAAGCGGCAAATTAGCCAACGCCGCACCTTCAGCTATGAAATAACTTGCACCACCATTGGATTCAAGTTCAATTCCACCTTTGAGTAAGTAGTAAATGTGTTCGCTTTTTTCGCCCAAGGTAAACACAGTCGATTTAGCAGGGTAACTTAAAACACTTTGTTCAATTTGTGCTAAATCTTCATCTTTTAAATCACGAATAGGTGCTAATTTTTTTAGTACAGCTAATGGTTGTTTGCTATTACTTACGGTCGCTGGTTTTGTATTGCCGCTGACAACAGGCAAATCCGCAGCTTTCGCCAATTCGAGCGATTCAGCTGACACTTCTTTAATGTCTACTTTTTTTTTAGAAAAAAGACTACTTGCCCACGATGCCATAATTATTCAATCCGTTATTCTTTGCGAAAGTTAATTTGTTGAGTTGTAAAAACCGCCGTTTTTGAAAAAGAGTCATGCCAACAGTGTTTATTTTGATCGATAAGTGACCAAAAAAAACCCAATCCTAATGCACTCCATGAAATTATTGCGCCGCTAAAACGCCAAAAGGCTTGTAACCAAGTGATTGTCTGTTGATCGAATGTTAAAACTTGGAGTTTCCATGCCCGTAACCCTAATGTTTGTCCACCATGCGTCCAAAACCAGCCATAAAAAATGAAACTGATAGCAAATAAGTAGAGTGGGTAAAACCAGTGTTGCGGGTTAAATGCCTGACCCGCATTGAAAGGTAAAATTAACGCAGTGGCGACAAATAGAACACTTATCAGCAGAAGTATGTCATAAACAATTGCGGCAAAATGGCGTACTAAACTTGGTGTGTGTGACATAAGTCTTAAGCAAATATGCCGCAAAAATGATTCAACACGAACTTAGATTTTGAACAATGATAATTTTTGACCCAAATACATCGTCATCGCTAACAACGCGCTAAACATCAATAACGAGAAAAAGAAAGGCGGACGATGAAATAACAACACCATCAAATCAGTTACAAAAAAGCTAGTCAGAATAGGTTGATCAATTAAGCTAGTAATAATATCTTTAAACATAACGGCTCCAATTTGAACGTGCATACGTTGTCGTGTATGCAAAGAGTAAAAAACAGTTCTGATTTTACTCTATTCAAAAGGCGAATGTAAAAGAAAACAAATGTTGATTAACTGTGTGTGAATTGCAATGATATTAGCCACATTATGAATAAAACCAATTAAGTGTGAACGCTATTTTAACTTTTTTAAAAAACTTTGCAGATTCAGATAAAAAGCCAATTAGATCGGCGAAAGTTGCTCGCGAAAAATTCATCGAAAAATCCCCCGAACTTCCCCGTGCAACAGAAACATACAACGGCGCAACAGTTATTCCGCGTCCCGAACACAACGTATCACGTCAACAAATCAGCGAAAATGCACTGAAAGTTGTGTATAAACTGAAAAAAGAAGGTTTTGATGCCTATTTAGTAGGTGGTTGTGTGCGAGATTTACTGCTTGGACGAGAACCTAAAGATTTCGATGTCGTGACTAACGCTTTACCCGAACAACTTTCGCGTCTTTTTAGCAATTGCAGAATCATTGGTAAACGCTTTCGTTTAGCGCACATTATTTACGGACGCGACATTGTCGAAGTCGCTACGTTTCGCAAAAGTGGCAGTGAAAAACCCAGCGAAGCCCAGCGTTCAACAAGGGAAGGGCGAATTCTTCAAGATAATCTTTACGGCTCTATTGACGACGATGTGTGGCGACGCGATTTTACGATTAACGCGCTGTATTACAACATTCGCGACTTTTCTATTGTTGATTACGTTGGGGGCATGGCAGATATTCAAGCTGGATTGATTCGTTTAATCGGCGATGCAAACGAACGTTTTCGTGAAGATCCGGTGCGAATGTTACGCGCCGTGCGATTTGCGGTGAAATTGGGGTTTAAATTACACGTCGATTGCGAACAGGCTATTCATCTTAACGCGCATTTACTTGCCAGTATTCCAGCTGCGCGTTTGCATGACGAAGTGACAAAATTATTTTTAAGCGGTTATGGCGTACAGACGTTTGAAATGTTACGTCATTACGGTTTATTTGAAGTGTTATTTCCAGCTGTTGAAAAAAGTTTGTCGCTTGAAACGTCTCATTTCCCAAAAATGATGGTAATAAATGCACTACAAAATTCCGATAAACGAGTTGAAGATGGCAAACAGGTCACGCCCTATTTTTTATTTGCTGCGTTGTTATATGAACCCATGTTGCAACGTGCCAATGAAAAAGTAGCGAAAGGAATGCTTGCATCTGATGCACATTTTTCAGCGGCGAGCGAAATTTTAACGCAACAAGTTCGGCGAATTTCGTTGCCACGCCATTTAACGTTGGCAATTCGGGAAGTGTGGAATCAACAAGAAAAATTCGAGTTTCGCGTAGGTGCAAAAGCAAGCAAATTGTTAGTGCATCCCCGTTTTCGGGCAGCGTATGATTTTCTAGTTTTACGCGCTCAAGCGGGTTCTGTACCAATGGAATTAGCGGAATGGTGGACAACGTATCAAAAAGTGAGTGACTCAGAACGTCGCAAAATGACGCTTCCTCAAGCACAACCTAAATCCACGAAACCTAAGAAAAAACGGACTTATCGTAAGAAAGCGAAAACGTCCCCAGTTATACATTCAGAAGGTTAATAAATGCGAGTTTACTTAGGTTTAGGTAGTAATTTAGAAACACCCATTGATCAATTACGAGCCGCACGCATAGCAATTTCAAACGTTAATGGAATTTCAGAAATTGCATTTTCAAGTTTATATCGTAGTCCATCGATGGGATCAAAAGATCAACCTGATTACATCAATGCGGTGATGGCAATTGAAACGGATTTATCGCCGTTGGAATTATTAGCTGCAATGCAATGTGTTGAAAATGAACAGGGGCGTATTCGCACTGAACATTGGGGCGCACGCACATTGGATATTGATATTTTGTTATTTGGTAACGAAGTCTTGAATTTACCTAATTTAATCGTTCCGCATTATGGCATGGCAGAACGTGCATTTGTGTTATATCCATTGGCTGAAATTGCTCCCGGTTTAGACATTCCAAGTCATGGAAAACTCGTCGAACTCGTGGCACGTTGTCCGTTAGATGGCTTGGAGCGTTTGACCGATGCCGCATAGTTATTTGACTTCGAGTTTACCAAAATCACTAACGCATTTGGATTTACTCGCCATGAAACAGCGCGGCGAAAAAATAACCTGTTTAACGGCTTATGATGCTAGTTTCAGTGCGTTGATTGATGCGGCGAATATCGAAGTAATTTTGGTAGGCGATTCGCTTGGTATGGTGATTCAAGGGAATCCGACTACTTTACCCGTGAAAATTGATGACATGATTTATCACACACGCTGTGTGACGAAAACGTGCAAACGCGCTTTAGTGATTGCTGATTTGCCGTTTATGACTTATGCCACACCCGAATCTGCGGCTCAAAATGCGGCGGCGTTAATTCAAACGGGTGGCGCACAAATGGTGAAACTAGAAGGCGCGAAAATCGATATAATTCAATTTTTAGTCGCGCAAAGCATTTCAGTTTGTGGGCATTTAGGATTATTACCGCAATCCATTCACCAACTCGGCGGCTATAAAGTGCAGGGTAAATTGGCAGAAGTTGCTGAGAAATTACTCATGGATGCCGTTGCGGTTCAAAAGGCAGGCGCAGCTATTTTACTTTTGGAATGTGTTCCCGCTGATTTAGCTCGACAAATTACCGAACAATTAACCATTCCAGTCATTGGTATTGGCGCAGGTAAATTTTGCGACGCACAAGTTTTAGTTGTCTACGATATGTTAGGAATTAGCACAGGAAAACGCCCCCGTTTTTCAAAAAACTTTCTTGCCGACACAAACTCCATCGAATCCGCCTTAAAAAACTATGCGAATGCCGTCAAAACTGGCGAATTTCCGACCACCGAACACAGTTTTTAATTCTCAACAACAACTTTTATGAAAATCATTCCAACCATTTCCGATATTCGCCACTGTGTCCAAAATTGGCGCAACGCTGGTGAGCGTATAGCTTTTGTGCCGACAATGGGTAATTTACACGCTGGACATTTACAACTGGTACGTGAAGCGAAATGCCACGCGACTAAAGTTATCGTGAGTATTTTTGTTAATCCCACGCAGTTTGGCGTAAATGAAGATTTTTCTGATTATCCACGCACTGAAACGCGCGATTGTGAGCAATTAGCCGCCGAAGGTTGCGATTTGGTTTTTTTGCCCACGGTCGAGACGATTTATGTGCCAACAGCTCAAACATTTGTCAGTGTTTCGGATATTTCCAAAAATTATTGTGGCGCGACGAGAGCGGGGCATTTCGACGGCGTGGCGACAGTGGTGTGTAAATTATTTAATATCGTGCAACCAGATGTTGCATTATTTGGTTTAAAAGATTTTCAGCAATTTGCCGTAATTCAAACACTGGTGCGCGATTTACATTTACCGATTGAATTGATTGGCGTACCGACGGTACGTGAGTTGGATGGTTTAGCAATGAGTTCACGCAACGGTTATTTGAACGAACAAGAACGTGAAATAGCTCCGCAACTTTATCGAACATTGCAACAGGCACATGATAATTTAAAGTTCGGACAATCTATTGTGGATGTTGAAAATGTCGCGATTTCAGAATTAACGCAAGTCGGTTTTGTGGTGGATTATTTCAAAGTGGCGCGACGTTCAAATTTACAAGCCGCAATGCCGAATGATAACGCGCTCATTATTTTAGTTGCTGCAAAATTGGGTAAAACACGCTTAATTGATAATTTGTGGCTAGAAAAATAGAAAAGCGGCTGACTTAATGGCAACCACTCACTATTCTTTGTCACCAATATCTGCAAAATCAATATGCCGATAATTCGCCGTACTTTGATGCAGCAACGCCGATTTTTCCAGTGAATACAACGTCACGATTCGTGTAACCAGCGTATGTCCGTGTTCGACTCTCTGAATCATCGCCGGAACTTTCTCATCTGCTAACCAAATAATGTCTACCGGATTTTCGACGTTATTATTTTTATATTCGATTCCTGTCCGCCCAAAAATTTCTGTTTGTCCGTCTGACATTAACGTTTTCGCAATCGCTGGATTCAACAATAACGTGATTCCCGCCCAATTCGGTTCAGTTCCAATCGCGTTTAAATCACTCGATCGGTAATCAATCATCTGCTTTTCATTATGAAAAACACGCGCATATTCCACGTCGCCAGTTACCGATTTAGTCCACACTTCACCGCTATTATCGCGCAAATTTTGTGTTTCAACGCGATTCACCGTCCGCCAAAAATACCAACGATAATGGCGTTCTTGTTGGGTGGGTTCAATCACCGTTGTTTCAAATTCAACAGCAATATCGGGCAACGAATTCGATTCACCAATATATAGCGGTTCACTCGTTTGATGAGCGCACGCACTTAGCCCCGCAAAAATAATTGAAAACCATAGCCACTTTTTTGACATGAACACTCCAAAATAATCAGTCAATGGTTACTGACCGACTTTGAATTTTAATGCCTTCGCCATCACCTGATAGATATAACTTTCTTCTTGAATACCGTGAAATAAATGCGCTTTCGAACCCGTCGCGAAAATAGCAACATCTTCTGCGGCATGCGTTTCACTGGCTAACGGCACTGCCGCTTCTTGCAAAAAGTCAGGATGAGCGGTGTCAATTAAAGTCAAATCGACACGATTTGGCGTGCCGCGATAACCCGGACCATTTGCATAACCCAATGTGGTGTAAGGCATGCCATGTTTGTCTTTTGCAAAGTCAGTTTCACCAGGTTGTTTCACCAAACCTAAAATCGGATTACCACGTTGTGGATAACCGGCAATGGTAAACGTGTGGCTGTGGTCAGCGGTAACGACAATTAACGTGTCTTTCGGATTGGTTTTTTCTAATGCTTTACGCACAGCATTCGATAATTCCACCGTTTCACTCAATGCTCGATACGCATTTCCAGCATGATGTGCATGGTCAATGCGTCCCGCTTCAACCATTAGGACATAACCTTTTTTATTTTTCGACAAAATATCAATCGCTTTTGCGGTCATTTCAGTTAAAGACGGTTCGCCAGCAGTATCTTTTTCTCGATCATTTTCATATTCCATGTGCGATATATCGAATAAACCAAGCAAATGATCTGTTTTTTTTGCGTCAATTGCTGCAAATCCCATTTTGTCGAAAACATACGCCGCGTTTGGATATTTATCGAGCCATTGTTGCGTCAAATTAAGTCCATCTTTACGACTACCTTTTTTATCGAGTTCTTCCGGGTCATTTATTGTTTCTGGTAAAAATTTACTTCTACCACCACCCATCGCAACTTCTAACCCGTTACCGTAATTAAAATTTATCAATTGTTTCGCTATATCGCTGACGGTTGCATCTGTTGGCATATCGGCATCGGCTTCCCAATCACGTTCTGAAGTATGTGCATAACACGCCGCTGGCGTAGCATGTGTCAACCTCGCCGTTGTGACGATACCTGTTGATAAACCATTTTCTTCCGCTTGTTCGAGTAAACTTTTAACTTTGTTTGCATTCACCACATTCCCATTTTTTTCTTGCCGAGCGACTGCCATGCCAACGGATAATTCGCCGTCATTGGTTTTAACGCCAGTGATAATTGCAGTCATTGTGGGCGCGGAATCTGGCGTTTGTTGATTTACACTGTAGGTTTTCGAAAGCGCGACATACGGGAATTTTTCAAAACTTAACGAATTTTCTTCGCCACCCCGATTATTCGGTTTTGATTGACCTTCAAAAATTCGCGCTGCCGTAATGGTCGAAATTCCCATACCATCGCCGACAAACAAAATTACATTTTTGGCATTGTTTTCGTTAGGCTTGAGCTTTTCAGAATCAGCAAGACTTTGTTTGCCAGAATCTAGCCAAAATTTTGGATTTTCTGAAATGGTTTCGGCATTAGATACAGCCGAAATAGTCAGCAAAGAACTGGCTAAAATTACCGCCATAGCTGTTAATTTACATTCGTTAGCACACATAAAAGTTCCTTTGATTTATTTGATACAAAAACCACGATTGAGCAGATAAGCGGCTATTATAGCGATGTTACGGAAGTACGTTGGTGCATAAATATCAAAATTCTGGCAGTATTCGACAAATAATTACCCAATTTATAAAAGACTTTCATAAGGAATTACATTGTGAATAATTCTCTCAGTTCTATCTCGATTTCCAGTGCTGATTATTGGAATGAAAAACTACATTTTACGATGCAAACAAATGGCTCATTGCCTGCTGTTGGCAGTCGGGTTCCAGATTTTTGTTTGACCAATAACGAATTGGACAATGTGACGTTAGCAACGTATAGGGGAAAACGTAAAATTTTAAACATTCTTCCCAGTTTAGATGTGCCAATGTGTATGACGTTGACGCGAAAATTGAATCATGAACAATTAAGTTTAGAAAATACGGTCTTATTGACTATTTCGGCAGATTTACCATTTGCACAACGGCAATTTTGTACGATTACAGGTTTGCACGATATGGTGACGTTATCCACTTTTCGCAGCACGTTTGGTATCGATTATGGTGTGCAAATCGTTAATGGTGCATTGACGGGTTTAATGGCTCAAGCGATTGTGGTGGTTGATGAACAAAACAACGTAATTCATACTCAAATCGCTACAGAATTATCGGATGAGTTAGATTGTGAATCGATAATTACGCTATTAAAACCTTCCGTCTCCATTTCGAACGACATTTTAAATACGCCAGCACAATTAAATAATCGACGGGAATCTTTTCGCATAAATACATTAACTCTCATCTCCCCGCCTTGTTATTGCAAAATCGAACTTGCTGCACCGAAAGAAGATGCAACCGCCACGTATAAACGTGCTTACGCATTGGCAACCGATACAATATACGAAAAATTGAAACGACAGCGAAAAAATACTGCAAACCTTATTGTGGAGGATGTAGGTACCACTAATATCATGCAATTAAACTTGCGAGATATTAGTTCATCTGGCTGCTCGATGTTTAATCATGATGAGGAGTTTTCGTATTTTTTAGTACCGAATGCGATTTATAAAGACTGCTCAATTCATGTGTTAGATTACGATGAAGTTAAAGTTTCTTTTAGAATTGTATTGAAACATCGTATTGGAAATTACAACCTTGGCGGATTCAATGAAATTATTGGTGTTGAATTTATCAACATGACGCAAGCCATTGAATCAACGATTTCTTATTACGTCCGAGAAATCGAACGGCAGCAAATTTCTTTGTTTAATGAAGAAACTGGAACGTGAATTTTGAATGAAACCCACAAAAAGGCTGATGAAAATCAGCCTTTTCTTTGTTTAGATTTACCGTTGTACGCTTTTAAAAGCTAAAATATGCTGATTACCCACCATCCCAAAATAGGAACTTTCCGTGTTAAAAAAACCACCTAGCTGTGTTGCCGCTGTGGACTTAGGGTCAAACAGTTTTCACATGATTGTTTGCAGTTTGACTGACGGCAAATTAAAAACAATTGATCGTTTAAAAGAAATGGTACGTTTAGCTTCAGGCTTAGATGAACGAAATCATCTTGACGAATTGACGCAAGACCGCGCGTTGGCATGTTTAGAACGTTTCGGTCAGCGCATTCGCAATTTTCCACCAGAAAGCGTGCGGATTGTTGGCACAAGTACGCTGCGTATGGCTAAAAATTCCGGACAATTTTTAGAAAAAGCCGAACTTGCCTTGAATCATCCGATACACATTATTTCGGGTATTGAAGAAGCACGATTGATTTATCAAGGTGTGGCAAACAGTTTAAGCAGCCAGGTGAAATTACGTTTAGTGATGGATATTGGTGGCGGTAGTACGGAATACATCATTGGTTCAGGCGACAATCCACTCGATAAAGAAAGTTTGCCGATGGGTTGTGTGACGGTAAGCAATTTGTATTTCGAAAATGGCAGATTATCAAAACAAGCTTTTAATCAAGCGGTGATATTTGCACAACGGCGTTTAGAACCTTTTCAACAAAAATTTCAGCGGCAGAATTGGGACGAAGCGATTGGCGCGTCTGGCAGTTTACGTGCGATTGATAAAGTGTTGTTTGCTAAAAATTGGAGCAAAAACGGCATTACACTTGAAGGGTTAGAACTGCTCGTTCAACACATTAACACTTGTTCACACATTAACGCTTTAAATTTACCTGATCTCGATCCTGAACGTTTACCTGTTTTTGTGGGTGGTGTAGCAATTGTGTACGCCACATTTAAAAGTTTGAATATCACTCAAATGACGGTGTCTGATGGTGCATTGCGTGAAGGTTTAATTCACGATTTATTAGGTCGTATTTACGATCACGATATTCGTTCGGCAACGGTACGCAGTATTGCTGACAGTTACCGTGTGGACAACCAGCATGCGTTACGAATTAAGCACACATTGGATTATTTACTCGCACAATTACCCGCCGATTATTTTCAAGTTGATTTCGAACAAGTACAGAAATTTTTGCATTGGGCGGCGGACTTACACGAATTAGGACGTGACATTGCTCATAATCAATACCACAAACACAGTGCGTATGTGATTGAAAATGGCGATTTCGCGGGGTTTTCACGTCAAGATCAAATTTTACTGGCAACCATTGTGCGAACACATCGCCGAAAATTTGCCTTAAAACTTTTTATGGATTTACCTGCACCCTGGTATGTCGAAGCTCCAAAGTTAGCGTTATTACTGCGGCTTGCGGTGGTGTTACATCGTAATCGTCAAGATTATGAAGTACCGCATTTTCAATATATCTGGGAAAGATCAAAAATCACATTACGTTTTCCCACGGGTTGGCTTGATACCGCACCACTAACGTATGCCGATTTGTTGAATGAAGCGGAACATTTGAAAGTTGCCGGATTAAAACTCGAAGTTGAGTAACCATGTGTCACGCTTATGTTCGTATTTTTGTTTATGTCTTTGCAGGGGTATTTGGACTCGCATTTTTGCTAGTTCTATTTGTATTTGTCAGCGGGTTGAGTTCTGAAACGAATCAGCCCCTGCAAAAAATACTCACGCCAGAACATATTGCACAGGCAAAACAAATTTTGCATGAAGGCACGAAAATAAAACCTGATGAGCTTGCCACGATTACACTCACAGAAGCGGATTTGAATTTAGCAGGAAATTATTTACTCAATCGTTACCGCCAGAGTGCGATACACGTTGAGTTGGTGAATCAGAAATTGCGCTGCACATTCGCGCTAAAATTGCCTTCAAATTTTGTGGCAAATTATTTTAATGTAAGTTTTCGATTAGGCAGTGAAGCAGGTGAAACGTTGCCACGTATTACGAAGTTTAAAATCGGCAAGCTATTGTTACCCGCAAAACTGGCTAATTGGATGATGCACGCACTCATTCGCTATTCATTTTTGAATGATTATTTTATTCTGGCGACAACCCCCATTCAGCGTGTCGAAATTGCCGCCGACACGCTAACTATTTTCTACGAATCAAACTCGCTCAGTCGCACCGTAAATGCCGAAAGTCGCGCAGTTTATCAGCAAAAACTCACCGAAGTTATCGCGCAACACGACCCGAAATGGCGATTATCCTTAGCTGAACTTTTAAAACCCGTGTTTGAATTAGCGTATCAACGCGCCACCTTGGAAACTGCGATTCAAGAAAATCACAGTGCCATTTTGGCGATTAACGATTACGTGAATTCGGTGAACAACCCACAGTACGCCGCCTTTTTATATAAACGCACCGATTTGGCCAAACATTTCATGGGAGCCGCCGCATTGACCGCCTCGACCAATAGTCGGGTGGCAAATGCGTTAGGTGAAGTGAAAGAATTGAGCGATTCAAAAGCGGGAGGCAGTGGGTTTAGTTTTGTTGATTTAGCCGCAGATAAAGCAGGCAGTCGTTTTGGTGAATTAGCTGTGTTGTCGCCCGAAAGTGCGCGGCGAATTCAAAAATTGACTTCAAAGATTAAAGATTACACAGACTTCATGCCGGATCCGAGTGATTTGCCTGAACACATGGACGAAACCGAATTTAAACGCCTTTTTGAATCTACACAAAGTCCCGCCTATTTAGCACTTGCTGCGAAAATTGACCAACGAATCGCGCAGCTTCCGCTTTACCAAATTACGACAATGAACTTGGCTATAATGACGGCACTTTTAACATTCACTTTTATGGGAGAAATTTTGATATGACACGCACTTTTAATTTTAGCGCGGGGCCGTCGACTTTGCCTGAAGCAGTTTTATTGCAAGCACAACAAGAAATGTTGGATTGGCAAGGCAGTGGGATGTCGGTGATGGAAATGAGTCATCGCGGCAAACAATTTATGAGTATTGCTGCTGAATTGGAATCGAATTTACGCGCGTTGATGAACATTCCAAAAAATTATCGCGTATTATTTTTACAAGGTGGCGCGTCGGCACAATTTTCGTTTATTCCCCAAAATCTTTTAGGGTCGAAAACTAAAGCCTGTTATGTCAAAACGGGGACGTGGTCAAAAAAAGCCTTTAAAGATGCCAAACCATACTGCGAAGCCCTTGTTAGCGCGAGTTCCAAACATAGCTATTTCACTACGATTCCGAAAGTTGCCACTTGGGAAATTGAGAGTACAGCTGCTTATTTGCATTACGTCTCCAACGAAACAATTCACGGCGTAGAATTTAACGCCACACCTGATGTACAAGGCTTGCCGTTGGTGTGTGATATGTCGTCGAACATTTTGTCTCGTCCGATTGATGTCAGTGAATTCGGTTTAATTTATGCCGGTAGCCAAAAAAATATGGGGGCAGCAGGTGTAACCGTGGTGATTGTGCGTGAGGATTTATTGGGGCAATGTTCGAAAAATGTGCCACCCGTTTTCAATTACGAAGAACAAGCCAACAATCAATCGATGCTCAACACGCCGACAACGTACAGTTGGTATTTGATGGGGTTGGTATTGAAATGGCTGCAATCACAAGGCGGCTTGGAAGTAATGGAGCAACGTAATATCGCTAAATCAGCAAAGTTATATCAAGTAATTGATGCGTCTGCGTTATATCGCAATTCGGTCGAAATCGCGTCGCGTTCACGAATGAACGTTCCTTTCATTTTGACAAATGAAGCATTGGAAACAGAATTTTTAACTGCGGCTGAAGCGGCAGGATTAAATGAATTGAAAGGGCATCGTTTAGTGGGTGGAATGCGAGCAAGTATTTATAACGCCATGCCGGAAAGTGGTGTTGATGCGTTGATTAGTTTTATGCAGGAATTTGAACGTACGCATTAAAGAATTCGGTAACACTTAACGGCAACGTGCCGTTAAGTGTCATCGAAAATTAAAACAAATGTTTTACAGCTTCACGTTCTTGTTTTAATTCTTCTTCGGTTAAACGCATTCGATGACGACTAAATTCATTGATAGACAAGCCTTGAACAATCTGCATCTCGCCATCTTCGACCGTAACGGGAAAGGAATACATCACTCCTTTTTCAACACCATAACTGCCATCCGATAAAATCCCCATACTTACCCAATCATTATCAGGTGTACCGTGCGCCCAAACACGCATGTGATCTAACGCCGCATTTGCCGCTGAACCCGCACTTGATTGACCACGCGCTTTAATCACGGCTTCGCCACGTTGTTGAACAGTCGGAATAAATTCATTTACAAACCACGCATCATCCACCAGCGATAACGCATCTTGTCCACGCACTTTAGCGTGGTGTAAATCGGGATATTGTGTGCAGGAATGGTTGCCCCACACCGTCATATTTTTAATATCGGTCGTTAACACGCCACATTTTTCAGCAAGTTGACTAATGGCGCGATTATGATCTAAACGGCTCATAGAAGAGAAGTTCTTGGGCAATAAATCAGGCGCGTTTTTCAACGCAATTAACGCATTAGTATTTGCTGGATTACCCGTGACTAACACTTTGACATTGCGATTTGCGACGGCATTTAATGCTTTGCCTTGCGTGGCGAAAATTTCGGCATTCACTTGTAACAAATCTTTACGCGCCATGCCTAGCGTGCGCGGACGTGCGCCAATTAAAAATGCAAAATCGACATTTTTAAACGCGACCAATGGATCAGAAGTCATTTCAATGCCCATTACAATTGGGCTAGCACAATCATTCAATTCCATCACCACACCTTCTAGCGCAGACAGCGCGGGGGGGATTTCGAGCAAATGCAGCACAATAGGTTGATCTTTTCCAAATGAATGCCCCGCCGCCAAACGGAATAGTAACGAATAACTAATTTGTCCTGCCGCCCCTGTGACAGCGATATGAAGTGGTGCTTTCATTCTTTAATCTTCCCTTTAAAACAGCTCAGTGGTGTTATCTGAAATAGTGAAATATGAAACGAAGTCGTACGACTTCATGGATTTGTTTGGCATAATCCTACCATTCATAAGCGTTGAAAAACAGACCACGCAAACAGCTTCCGACTTTTCATCGGTTATAATGATGATGTCGAAATACGTTTTTCAAAACACACACTTAACTTAAACCTTTACTGAAAACATCACTATGAATCCTTATTCGTTACTTCGCCCATTATTATTTTCGCTCGACCCTGAAACTGCACATGATTTGACCTTGAAAACATTGATGGCAACGCAAAATGCCGCTGGTTTACTTTATCCAAAAGTGATTGATAAACCCGTTTCTGTTATGAGTTTAATGTTTAAAAATCCCGTCGGTTTAGCGGCGGGTTTAGATAAAAATGGTGATTGTTTAGACGGTTTCGCGGCATTAGGCTTTGGTTTTTTAGAAATCGGAACGGTTACGCCACGTCCTCAAGCGGGAAATCCTAAGCCGCGTTTATTTCGTTTGCCCGAACACGAAGCGATTATTAACCGCATGGGCTTTAATAACAAAGGCATTGATTATTTACTTGGGCAGGTTCGACACAGTTCTTATACAGGCGTTTTAGGCATTAACATCGGCAAAAATGCGGATACGCCGATTGAAAATGCGCTGGATGATTATTTGATTGGTTTACGTAAAGCCTATTCGGTGGCGAGTTATGTGACCATGAACATTTCGTCACCAAACACCAAAAATCTGCGTCAATTGCAGCAAGGTGATGAGTTGAAAAAACTAATTTCAACCATGAAAGAAGAACAATCGAAATTACAAATCCAACACGGACGTTATGTTCCATTGGTGTTGAAAATAGCCCCAGATTTAACGCCCGAAGAAGTGCGAAATATTGCCGATTTGTTGTTGCAATTTAATATCGATGGCGTGATTGCCACAAATACCACGATTTCGCGTGACATGATTTCGCAACATCCGTTAGCAAAAGAAACAGGCGGTTTAAGTGGTGCGCCAGTGAAAGAAATGGCAACAGAAGTGGTGCGTTTATTGGCGGCAGAATTGAACGGTAAATTACCAATTATCGCCGCAGGTGGGATTTTGAGTGCTGCCGATGCTCAAGAAAAATTAGCCGCTGGCGCAAGTTTGGTTCAGGTTTATACCGGTTTAATTTATCGTGGCGCGTCGTTGATTAGTGAAATTGTGAATGCGTTGTCAGAGAAATAACATCTGTGACTTGACGCAAAATTGAAACCTAATTGTGACGGTAAAAACTTTACTACTTGTAATTGTGAACTGTGGACGTTAAGTGATATGAAATGTCCACATATCCCAAACAGTTCCATCACCAAACGAAACCTGTTGAATGGGAATACAACGATTACTTGAGGTATCGTTGAAAAAAGAACTCGCTGTTATTTTGTCGATAGTTCCTGTTATTGATAAAACTAAATCGTTTCCTAAACGAGTTGTAATGATGTCATTAGGCGTTACTCCTGACTTGAACTGCAAGATATTGATTTCACCTGCACCGCTTTTACCTGAGATAACATCTTGACCATCGCCTTTACCGAAGAGGTAAATATCATTTCCCGTGCCTCCATCTAAAGTATCATTTCCTAAACAGCCATTTAAAACATTGTCACCTTCGTTACCTAGCAACAAGTTATCTAAAGTATTACCAGTGGCATTAAGATTTCCAGCCGTTGCCATTAAAGTCAAATTCTCTGTATTAGCCGTTAATGTGTAGCTAATTGAACTTAGCACTGTATCCAAGCCAGCATTTACGACTTCAACAACATTATCACCGACAGAATCTATTTTGTAAGTGTCATTCCCTGTACTGCCTTTCAATACGTCATCACCCACGCCACCATCGAGCGTATCATCGCCTGATTGACCGTAAAGTGTGTCGTTCCCCTCACCACCATTTACTAAATCATTGCCAGTATTACCATGCAATTCATCATTGCCGCTTAAACCAAATAGCTGATTATTCCCCGCTGTATAACCATACAGCGAATCGTCACCGACCGTACCTAATGTATCGACATGCGCTTTAATGGCGGTTAAATTCCAATGTTCACCATTGGAGAAATCAAAACTATCAATTCTGCGAGCAGCCGTATCGAAATATCCGTCAACAGTAAGTTGATCACCTGTAGTAAAAATAAGCGTTAAATCATCGCCTTGTCTGATTGTTTGAACTACATTTTGCGTGGATAAGTCGGAAAAATGAGCAACATCTATTGCATCCGAAGCTGAATCGTATTGATGAATGTGGTCATTGCCAAAACCATGTTGAAAAACATAAATATCACTGCCTGTATTACCGTCTAAAACATCATTCCCTTTGCCGCCTTCTAACGTGTCATTTCCAGTTCCAGCTTCAAGCGTGTCGTTACCATCACCACCTTCAAGTACATCATTACCGCCCGACCCATTCAATACGTCGTCGCCACCAAAACCAAGCAAGCGTTCATTAGCGATACTGCCATTCAAATGATTGGATTCTGTATTACCTGTTAGTGTGTCCAATTGTGCTAATCGCAGAACATCAATGATTTCTGGATGAATGGCGGCAAGTCCAGCATTAAGAGTTTGCCAAACAGAGGAATCAGTCCAGCCAAAGGCTTTCAAATTACGCACAAAACCATCAAGCAACGTCAGACCATTTTCTAAATCGGTATTAAGTTGGTTTTGTAAAACAGCAATAACCGCTGTTAAATTTATTTGTTGAGCTTGAGTATTGTCATTCCAGTTCCAATTGATTTTGGCATATAAATCAGCAAATCGTGTTTGAGCTTCCAATTGTGAAAATATTGAA